>CAKMZR010000034.1 GCA_929200455.1 uncultured Alphaproteobacteria bacterium
CTCTCATACCCACAATACAAAAACACTCATCTTGATCTTTCTAGACACAGCACCTGTTTTTTCTATATAATGACCCCATTCCACATAAACCCCACCACGTCCCCCACCACGTTCTCTATTCCCACCCCCCCACATTGCCACTTTCAAAACCATGAACAGACCTTCAAGCGATATAGACCTCCTCCCCGTCACAGAAACACAAAAACCTTCCATGTATAAGGTCTTGTTGCTCAACGACGACTACACACCTATGGACTTCGTCGTCAAAGTTCTCCAGCAGTTCTTCGGAAAAAGCCAAGAAGAATCAACGCACATCATGCTCACCATCCACGAAAAAGGCGTCGGCGTATGCGGAATCTACCCCTTCGAAATCGCCAAAACAAAAGCAGACCAAGTCAACAGCTTCTCTCAAAACGAACAACATCCTTTGCAATGCACACTCGAAAAAGAATAGTCTCACCCCTCAAGTCAACCTCACCAAAATACACACACCTTCAAACTCCACAAACCCCAACACGGACACATCATGCTCTCTCATAGCCTAGAACAAAGCCTCCATCGCGCACTCTCCCAAGCACGATTGCGTAACCACGAATACGCCATGCTCGAACACCTCCTCCTCGCACTCCTCGAAGATAAAGACGCATCCGCCGTCCTCAGAGCCTGCAATATCGATATCGAAACCCTACGTCACCAACTCATCAATTACCTCGACAGCGAACTGGGAGACCTCGAAATCTTTGTCGAAAATGACCCCAAACCTACCGCCGTCTTCCAACGCGTCCTACAAAGAGCCGCCATCCATGTCCAATCTTCAGGACGGGAAGAAGTCTCCGGGGCCAACGTCCTCGTCGCCATGTTCCACGAACGAGAAAGCCACGCCGTCTACTTCCTTGAACGACAAGAAATGACACGACTCGATGCCATCAAATACATAAGCCACGGAATCACCAAAACAGGCTCTCCCCCCCACCACGAAGAAAATACTCAAGACACCCCCGAGAGTACATCCACCAAAAACACCTCCAAAAAAACAGAAAAAGACAAAAACCTCGAATCCTACGCCATCAACCTCGTAGAACGTGCAGCCCAAGGCCTTATCGACCCCCTCATCGGACGACATCACGAAGTCGATCGCGTCATCCACGTCCTCATGAGACGAAACAAAAATAATCCCTTGCTCGTCGGAGAAGCAGGCGTCGGAAAAACCGCCATCATCGAAGGACTCGCCCTCAAAATCTTCGAAGGCCAAGTCCCCGAACCCCTCGCCAACGCCCTCATATACCAACTCGACCTTTGGTCGCTCCTTGCAGGGACCCGATACAGAGGCGACTTCGAAGAACGACTCAAATCCGTCATCCAAGAACTCGAACAACAACCCAATATCATCCTCTTCATCGACGAAATCCATACACTCATCGGTGCAGGAAATACCAGCGGAAGCTCCATGGACGCCTCCAACATGCTCAAACCCGCCCTCGTGCGAGGCGGTCTGCGGTGTATCGGCTCCACCACCTACAAAGAATTTCGTCAACACCTCGAAAAAGATCACGCCCTCACACGTAGATTCCAAAAAATCGACGTCCCGGAACCCTCTTCAGACGACACCATCCGAATCCTTCGGGGACTCAAATCTTGCTACGAAGACCACCACGGACTCCGCTTTAGCGACAACGCCCTCGAAGCCGCTGTGCAACTCTCCGTTCGCTACATTCACTCTCGAAAACTTCCCGATAAAGCCATCGACGTCATCGACGAAACCGGCGCATCTCAAAAACTACTCCCAAAAAGCAAACGAAGAAAACTCATCGGCGTGCGCGATATCGAAAATACCATCTCTCGTATGGCACGAATTCCTACCGCCTCCCTCAATAAAGACGACAAATCTATTCTCAAAAATCTCGAACGAGACCTCAAAGCTATGGTCTACGGACAAGAACTCGCCATCGCCACACTCGCTCAATCCATAAAACTCGCACGGGCCGGGCTTCGCGATAACCGAAAACCCATCGGATGCTACCTCTTCACTGGCACAACCGGCGTCGGAAAAACAGAACTCGCAAGACAAACCGCTCGCATACTCGGACTTTCCCTCCACCGATTCGATATGTCCGAATATATGGAACGACACTCCGTCTCCAGACTCATCGGAGCCCCTCCGGGATATGTCGGCTACGATCAGGGCGGACTCCTCTCAGAAGCCATCGACAGAGAACCCCATAGCCTCCTCCTCCTCGACGAAATCGAAAAAGCTCACTCAGACATCTTCAATATCCTTCTCCAAATCATGGACTACGGCTCCCTCACAGACAACAACGGAAAACATATCAATTTCAGAAATATCCTCATCATCATGACAAGCAACGCCGGGGCTTCCGATCTCAACAAACCCGTACTCGGATTCGACAGGCACACAAGAACCGGCGAAGATACCGAAGCCGTCAACCGAATCTTCTCTCCCGAATTCCGTAACCGACTCGATTCCATCGTCTCCTTTGCTCCCCTCAATCCCGACGTCATGGAACAAGTCGTCGACAAAATGATTGGACAACTCGAAGTCCAACTCGGAGAACGACAGGTCGCCATCACCCTCACAAACAAAGCCAGAAAATGGCTCGCCAAACGCGGCTTTAGCCACGACCTCGGTGCAAGACCCATGGAACGACTCATCCAAGAAAAAATAAAACAACCCCTCGCAGACGAAATCCTTTTCGGCGTCCTCAATCAAGGCGGGGCCGTCGAAGTCGATCTCGCAAAAGACAACAACGAACTCGTCATACAACCCCTACTTTCCAAAAAAATCGCCGTCGCAAAACCCACTTCCAAAAAAACGCCTTCTTCTTAGAACCCTCGCCCCATAACCCTCAGAAGGCGTCTCTCCCTCAAGCACGCACGCCTCTTCAAAGTCACTCATAAACAAAGCCCTCCCATGAATCCAACCTCCCTCACCATCACACAACCCGACGATTGGCATTGCCACCTCCGAGAAGGTCGCCTCATGAAAACCGTCACCCCCTACTCCACAGAAGTCTTCTCACGCGTCATCGCCATGCCCAACCTCTCAAAACCCATCACATCACCAGAACACGCACGACTCTACAAAAAACAACTCCTCAAAATTTCACCCTCATTCACACCCCTCATTCCCTGCTACCTCCAAGAAAACACCCTCCCGGAAACCATCCTCAAAGGACACGAAAATGGCGACTTCTTCGCCGTCAAATACTACCCACGAGGTGCCACCACAAAATCTCATCTCGGCGTCGCAAATTGGAAAGCTTGTGCCGCCGTCTTCGACGCCATGTCCGAAATCAATATGCCCCTCCTCATCCATGGCGAAGTCACAGACCCTCAAGTCGACATATTCGACCGCGAAAAACTCTTCATCCAAGACATCCTCATACCCCTCATCGCACAACACCCCAAACTCAAAATCGTCCTCGAACACCTCACCTCCGCTCACGCCGTCAACTTCGTCTCCCACGCAGACACAGAAATCGCCGCCACCATCACCGCACACCACCTCGTACTCAACCGCACCCACATCCTCGAACACGGACTCCACCCACACAGATTCTGCTACCCCGTCGCAAAAACAGAATATGACAGACAAGCCCTAAGACGCGCCGCAACTTCGGGAAATCCAAGATTCATGCTCGGAACCGATTCCGCTCCCCACACCCTCGACGCAAAACATCAACACACCATAAGCCCAGGAATCTTCTCAAGCCCCATCGCCCTTCCCCTCTACGCTCAAGTCTTCGCAGAAGAACACGCCCTCGACAAACTCGAAGCCTTCGCCTCCATAAACGGACCCCAATTCCATAAACTCCCCCTCAACACCAAATCTATCACCCTCAAAGCCATACCCCCACAAGACAATCCCTCCTACCTCTCCCTTTCAGAAACCCCCGCAAACACAAAAAAACCAAAACCTCACCTCTCCCTCGCCGTCTTCCAACCGCCAATCCCCCTCCAATGGTCCCTTTCCTCAATCCAAAACAAAAATCCATCATGAATACAGAAAATCAATCTCTCCAAAACCCCTCGCCCCAAAATCCATCACCCCTGCAACAAGCCCTCGACATCATACCCCTTGCCGCCTTCTTCCTCTCCTACTGGCTCTACGACCTCATCACCGCAACCGCCGTACTCATCATCACCTCCCTCGCTGGAATCACTTTCTCCCTCATCAAAAAATGGCCCGTCCCAAAAAAAACACTCTTCGGAACCGCTTTCATCGCCGTCTTCGGCGGACTCACCCTCCTCTTCAATGACGAAACCTTCATCAAAATCAAAGCCTCCATCTCCTTCTCCCTCGCCGGAATCGTCTTCCTCGTCGCACTCTACGGCTTCAAAAAAAATCTCATCCACATGATGCTCAAAGAATCTATCAACCTCAATCCAACACAATGGAATACCCTCACTCGCGATACCGCACTCTTCTTCTTCCTACTCGCTGCCGCTAACGAACTCGTACGCAATACCCTCACCACCGACTCCTGGATCCTCTTCAAAGTCATCGGTATACCCATCGCCCTCGCCCTCTTCCTCACCGCATCCATCGGATTCCGAATCGCACGCAACCCCTCAACACAGCCTACGCAAGAAACTCTATATCCTCACGAGTCAAAACCCCAGGAACAAGAGTCACCGCCACAGAAAGACGCGTAATAAATCCTTCCGATAACTTCCTTATTATCGGACCCGGCGAATTCTCATTCGCTCCCGCCGCCAAAACAATCACCTTAATCGCCTTCTCCGCATTCAACAAATTCAATATCTCCTCCATACAGTCACCTCGGCGAATATAGGTCAGAGCTTCCCTGCCAGAAAACTTACGCACTTCCTGCGAAAGACCGCGCAACAAATCCTCCACCTCGCCTTCCGCCTCCTCGCGCAAAATACGCTCCACGCCCGCAAAATACTGAAACTCCTCAGGCTCATGCACCGCCAACAACGCCACGCGTCCCCCCGTATGACGCGCCCTCACAGACGCATAATACAACGCCAGCCTCATCTCCTCCGTCTTGTCCACCAAAACCAAAAAAACTCGCTCCTCACGCTCCTCACGCGAAGCTTCCCCAACCTCTTGCGTCACCGCATCCTCACTCATCGCTTTTCCTTCCTTCTTTCCAAACTCCACCCCTCTTCAAATCCCACCACACTCTAACACATATATACATCCAAAAAAATCATCAATCCGCACATCACACACCCATCACCTCGCAACCCTTCCTCCTCTCCCTTTCCTCAAACCCAAAAAAATGATAAGATCAAAAATAAAACCTCAAACCTCAAAAACAAAAAATCCCTTCCCTTGAAAATCTCCTTCCTCTTCTCGCTTTTCGTCCACGCGGCCCTCATCGCCCTCCTCTTCTCAGAAGCCGACGCCTTGTTGTACTCTTCCGACAAAACACCCGCAGCTGTCAAAGTCAACCTCGTCGCAAGCCTCCCCAAACAATCACCCGAAAAACTCACCCCATCACCCGCAAAAAAAACCGCAAAAAAAGAACAACACGCCACCACAAAACTCGCCCCCTTCAACCCCGCTCAAACACCCACAAAACAAAACAAACAAAAACCCCAAACCCTCATCCCTCCCTCTCCTTCTCCTTCCCCCTCTCCCAAAATCTCAAAGCCCTCGCCCCCCTCTCCTCCTCAAAAAAATACCTCTAAGGCAAAAGCTACCCCTCCCCCCACACAAAAAACACAATCCCAACCCTCACAAACCAAACCCAAAAAAAAACCAAACCCAAAAAACAAAAAACAACAACCAGAAGCCGCTCCACCCGAAAAACCTACCAAAAAAAATCTTACCCTCGAATCCGTCCTCAAATCACTCAATGAACACGACAATACCGCCATCACCTCACGCAAAACACAAAAACAATCCTCCACAAAACCTCAAAAAAAATCATCACCTTCTCAACCCTCCTCCCATGCATCCGAAAAACCACGACTCAACCCTTCCGACCTCATCCGACTCAAAAATCAACTCAGCTCTTGCTGGACCATTCTTTCCACGGAAAACGCCATCAACCACACCGTCAAAGTCCGTATACGCTTCGATGACAACTTTCGCGTCACCCACATCGAACTTCCAGAAGAAAAAGAAAAAGGACACCAAACAGGATACCGAGTCGCCGCTGACCAAGCACGAAGTGCCATCATGCATCCCGCTTGCCAACCCCTCGACCTCCCAAAAAACAAAATCTCCTCCTCAGACGCCCTCCTCCTCAACTTCAACCCTCAAGCCATGATGGGCAACCTTCCACAATAACCCGCCAAACCCATACACATTATGAACCCGTACCTCCGAACCCTACTCGCCATCCTCTCCCTCTTCGCCTTGCCCTCCATCGGTTCCAGCGAAGAATTCTCCGTCGACATCCTCTCAGGACAAATCCGATCCGTTCCCATTTCCCTCTCCCTTGCCCACTCGCCAGACGACCCCCAAAATCAAAATATGCGTGTCCAAATTGAAGGACTCATCGGAAGAAACCTCGCATGGTCGGGAATCTTCGTACTCGACGACGAACGCGCCTTCCCGGAAAATCGACAAAATATCGTCATACAACCCAACTTCGACAGGTGGCAAACCATAAAAACGCAAATCCTCGTCACAGGAAACGTCTCCGTACTCCCACCAGACAACCAAGGCACCGCTTATGTCGATGTCTCCGTACGCCTGTGGAACGTCGTCACCAGAGAACTCCTCCTCAATAAAGGATACCGCACCCAAATCGGCAATTGGCGGCGACTCTCCCACATCATCTCCGACGACATCTTCGAACGCGTCACAGGCGAACGCGGCTACTTCGATAGCCGAATCGTCTACGTCGCAGAAACAGGACCTCCCAACAAAAGAACACGACGACTCGCCATCATGGACCAAGACGGCGAACACCTCTCATACCTCACAGAAAATCACTACCAAGCCCTCTCACCCAGATTCTCTCCAGACAGACAACGTATCGCCTACACCAGAATCGAACACAATTCCGTACACGCATACATCCTCGAACTTGCTTCAGGACTACATTCCAAAATACCCACGCCCTCCAACATGAGCTTCGCCCAAAGATTCGGACACAACGACAATTACCTCTTCCTCACCCTCACCGAAAACGACAATAGCGACATCTACCGCTTCGACATCAATACAAAAAAACTCTCAAGACTCACCTTCAACCCAGCCATCGACGTCTCCGCAAGTGCCTCTCCAGAAGGAAACCTCATCGCCTTCACTTCAGACAGAAGCGGAAATCCTCAAATCTATACCATGCAAAAAGATGGCTCACAGCAAAAACGTATAAGCTTCGGCAACGGATTCTACAGCACTCCCGTTTGGTCCCCACGAGGAGACCTCATCGCCTTCACCAAACAAACTCAAGGCCAATTCTATATCGGCGTCATGACACCAGAAGGCGCAAATGAACGACTCCTCACAAGTGCATTCCTCGTCGAAAGCCCCGCTTGGGCTCCCAATGGACAACGACTCATCTTCTACCAACAACGCAATCCTCAAAATGACCAACTCGAACTCTACAGTATCGACATACTCGGACTACACGGACGCATCATCCCCACACCCACCCTCGCCACAGACCCTTCTTGGTCTCCTCACCTACCCAGATAAAAACTCTCTTCACAATCACCCTTAATAAATTCCTCCCTCCTCACCTTTTTTCTTGACCTCAACCCAAAAAGTATGCAATCAATTCACTGAGGCAAAGCAATCTTCGTTTTTCGAAAAAAAAGGAAAGCCTTCAGTACAAAAAAACAATCAGGAAAAACTTCTCTCAAGGGAGGGCTTCTTAAAAGGATTTTCGGTCAGTCACAAAACTTCCGCCTTCGATTGTCTTTTGAACTTGGCTTCCAATCGTAGACAAAGATACGCCGTAACCTCTAAAGCTATTTCTTACATTATCTCAAGACCTAAGGTGCGATTATGTCTCTCCGATCCCTTTCTTCTCTTTTTGTTCTCCTCACACTCGTTGCTTGCTCTTCAACACCACCCCAGCAGCAAACAGAGACATCAGACCCTCGAAATACTCCCTTGCCCATCGCAAGTTCATCAGAATCCGAGGAAAACAGCAACTCCGATTCCTCTTCCGTTTCCACAACTTCCGTGACCGAATCAGGAGACGCTTCCTCAGGGGTCGTCCCAGGATCTCCAGAAGACTTCAACGCTTCACAAAATGTACGCGTCTTCTTCGAAACCAATAAACACTTCATCAGCAATGAAGCCGCAAGAACCCTTAGACAACAAGCAAGATGGCTCAGAAAATACCCAGAAAAAAGAATCATCATCGAAGGAAATTGTGACGAAAGAGGGACACGCGAATACAACTACGCTCTCGGAAACAGAAGAGCTCTCTCCGTAAGAGACTTCCTCATATCTCAAGGTATTCCTTCATACAGAATACGTACCGTCAGCTACGGAAAAGATAAGCCTGAATTTATAGGGTCCAACAAAACCGCTTGGGCTCTCAACAGAAGAGCTGTGACCGTCATTGCAAACTAATCCCTTCTCTGTCAGTCAACGCAAGACTCATTCCCTTTCCTTCCCTCTCGCCTTTGGCTAAGGGGCAGTGACGCAAAGGATGGTGATGCAAGGGGCAATGTCGCAAGGGTCAGTGACACGCAGAGGGCAAGTGACGCAAGGGGCTATGTCGCAAGGACTATGTCGCAAGAGGCAATGACGCAAGGGACGGTGATGCAAGAGGCAGCAATGCAAAGGGCAATGACACAAGAGGCAAGTGATGCAAGGGGCAGTGACACAAGAGGCGGCGACACGAGAGGTTCAGAAGGGAAAGTCAAGGACGTGGACAACATAAAGGTCAACGCAAGAGCCCCCTCCAACCGCAAAAAAAATCAAAAAAAATACCTCCCCAGAAAAAAAATCATCACCCTCCTTCTCACCCTCGCCACCCTCATCCCCGTATCCTACACATACACACAAGAAAATACTGAACTCCAAGAATCCGAACCCCAAACACAAAACAACACCAAAACAAACAACACACAAACCCTCGAAGAACTTCAAGCCCATATCGAAAGAATCGAAGACAACTTCCTCTCCCTAAAAAATGAAGTCGACACCCTAAGACAACAATCCATCTCGCGACATGAAAAACTCCTGCGACGACTCGACCAAATGATAGGAAAAGTCGAAGAACTCAGAGAACAACTCTCAGAGTCCATCGCCTCTCCTCCCCAAGACAAATCCCTCGAAAATACCCCTCCAAAAGAAAAAACATCCTCCACCAACAACACCTCCTCTCTCCCTCCCCAACAACTCTACGAAAATGCATACCAAATGCTCGCAAACAAAGAATTCTCAAAAGCACGAGAAGTCATGTCCAACTTCCTCTCCCTATACCCTCAACACGAACTCGCAGACAACGCCGCTTACTGGATAGGCGAAACCCTATTCGCAGAAAAACTTTACGAAAAAGCCGCTCAACAGTTCTCCGTAGCCTTCGAAACCTACCCAAAAGGAAACAAAGCTCCAGATAGCCTCCTCAAACTCGCCATCACCCTCACACAACTCAACAAAAAAAATGAAGCCTGCGTCACACTCAACGCCCTCATCAAACGATACCCACAAGCCCCAAAACACATCACAGAACGGACAAAAAGCGAAATCTCAAAACTCTCTTGCCCCTCCTAGCAACTTCCCATACACACAAAAATCTAAACCCCCAACCAAACACCACAACCTCCCCCTAAGGACAACTCTGCACAATGGACAAATTGAGCGTCATGGATCAATACCTGTCCTTAAAAAAAGAAGCCGGATCCCGACTCCTCTTCTTCCAAATGGGCGACTTCTACGAACTCTTCTACGAAGACGCAAAAAAAACCGCTCACCTGCTCGGACTCACCCTCACACAAAGAGGGACAGACAAAGACGGAAACCCCATACCCATGTGCGGAATTCCCATACATGCCGCCAACAATTACCTCTCGCGACTCCTCAGCCATAACGAACAAATCGCCATCTGCAATCAAACAGAAGACGTCAACGAAGCCAAAAATAAACGAGGCTATAAAGCCATCGTCGAACGAAAAATTATCAGAATCGTCACACCCGCTACCATTCTCGAAGATGAACTCATCCAAAACCAAAACAATAACTTCCTCGTCAGTATCGGCTACCAAAAAGAATCTCTCGCCCTCGCTTGGACAGACATATCCACAGGTGACTGCTTCTCCTCGCAAAACCACCACATATCCGGAACGCTCTCAAGCATCAACCCAAAAGAAATCCTCTTGCCGGAAAGCCTCCTCGCCAAAAAATCTGTCATGGAAACCCTCGCTCCCTGGAAAAACCTCATCCAACCCTGGAAAGACTCACAGTTCCAAACCCAAAAAATAGAAAAACACCTCCTCAAAATCTTCAATGTCCCCTCCCTCAGTATCATCGGAAACCCCTCCCCCCCCATGCTCATGGCTCTCGGCATGATGTGCAACTACGTCCTCGGAAATGTCAAAGACAATACCCTCTTCCTCAAAACCCCCCAATCCATCGACGCCCAAAACTATATGAACCTCGGAGGCATGATCCACCAACACCTCGAACTCACCTCCTCCTCCCTCAATACAACAAAAGGAAGCGTCCTCCACGCCATCGCACGCACAAAAACTCCCCAAGGATACAGACTCCTCGCAAGACGACTCACATCTCCCCTCTGCCAAAAAAAACTCATCCTCGAACGACAACAACAAGTCTCTTGGAGTATAGAACACCAAAACTTCCTCGCATCCTTACAAGAAAAACTCTCAGAACTCCAAGACCTCGAACGAACGCTTGCCCGTATCGCACACGGAAGAGGTCACGCCCGAGAACTCAATACCATACTCACAAGCCTCAACATCCTCCTCGCCATCCAACAAAAAATTCGACTCGAAGCACAAAACAACCTCTCTCCTCCCCCCCCCCTCTTCGATCCCTCCTTCGCCATCTCCCAAAAAATCCTCAGCCTACACGACCACCTCCAACGCGCCCTCGTACAACCCCTACCCCTCAAAATTTCAGAAGGCGGCATCATCCGACAAGGATACACTTCAGATATCGACGCCCTCAGAAATACCGCAGCAGAACAACAACGAACCCTCAACGCCCTCGAACTCTCGTACAAAACCAGTACAGGAATCGAAAGTCTTCGCATAAAAAACAATCAAGCCAACGGATTCTTTATAGAACTCCATCCTCGCTTCGCTCCCAAAATTCCAGAAGACTTCATCCATAAACAAAATCTCTCCAACGCCGTACGCTACACCACAAAAGACCTCCAAGAACTCGACCTCAGTATCAATGCCGTCTCACAAAATCTCGTCAACCTCGAAGAAAATATTATCCAAAAACTCATCACCCTCTCCCAAGAAAATCTCACAGAACTCTACGACATCTCTCAACGCTTCAGCGAATGGGATTGGGCCGCCTCCATGGCACAAATCGCCATCGAAAAAAATTATGTCAAACCAGAAATTGCCGACCAAGGCCCCCTCTTCGAAATCACAGACGGCAGACATCCCGTCCTCGAACACATCTGCCAATCCCAAGACTCCGTCTTCACCGCCAACAGCTGCCACCTCCATCAAAAAGACAAAATTTGGCTCCTCACAGGACCCAATATGGCAGGAAAAAGCACATTCTTACGACAAAATGCCCTCATCGCCATACTCGCCCAAAACGGTTCCTTCGTACCCGCAAAAAAAGCAAAAATGAGCATCCTGCACGGACTCTTCTCCCGCCTCGGCGCAAACGACGATATCTCTCAGGGACAATCCACCTTCATGGTCGAAATGCTCGACGTCGCCACCATCTTGCACCAAGCAGATGCCCATTCCCTCATCATCCTCGATGAAGTCGGACGGGGAACCGCAACCTACGACGGACTCGCCATTGCCCAAGCCTCTCTCGAATACCTCCACAACCACATAGGCGCAATGTGCATCTTCGCATCCCACTACCATGAACTCAATACCCTCCACACCTCCCTACCCCTCATTTCTAACCACACCATGAAAGTCGAAGAACACAAAGGACAAGTCGTCTTCCTCCATCACGTCATCAACGGAACAAGCAACCGATCCTACGGCATACACGTCGCCGCCCTTGCCGGACTCCCCCAAACCGTCATCGCCCGAGCCTCTGAAATCCTTCGACTCCTCGAAAATAAAAATCATGTCAACACCCTACCCCTCTTCGCCCATCCCGAATCCTCAACACCTATCACCACGCCAGAAACACCCCCCATCGAAACCCAAAAAACCCAACCCTCATACGAACACGTCATCCAAGAAATCCTAAAAATCAATACCAATGACATCTCTCCACGACAAGCCCTCGACCTCATAGACTCCCTCCAAGAGCTTATCAAAACCGATCCCCACGAACCCTCCTCTCTTTCATGAAATCTTCCATCCTCACCGTCATCGTCGCTACAGGACTCATGGGATTCGCTCTCGGCTTGCTCTTTCCCGTCACCCCCTTTTTCGCCCAAAATCTCGGGGCAGAAATTGATACCGTCGCCCTCCTTTTTTCCATCTACTCCTTATGTGCCATGATCTCCGCTCCCTTTTGGGGGCGATTCGCCGACAAAAAAGGACGAAAAACCACCCTCCTCATCGGGGCCCTCGGGGGACTCCTTTCTTACCTTTGGATGGCCCACGCTGTCGAACTTTGGGAACTCTTCGCCGCAAGAGCTGTTGCCGGAATCCTCTCAGGATGGATGGTCGCATCTCAAGCTTTCATCAGCGACCTCTCAAATCAACAACAACGCACACCCAGACTCGGTTTCCTCGGGGCTACCTTCGGCATCGGAATTACCCTAGGACCCGCCGCAAGTGCCCTCCTCATACACGCTTTCTCCTTCCCCTTCCCCCACCTCTATCTCTTCTCCTCCCTCGTCGTCGCCTTGGGATTCATCCTTACCCTCTTCCTCCCGGAACCCCATCCTCTCACAACCCACCATCTCAAAACCCATCCTCAAAACCTTGAACATACACACCAGAAATATAC
>CAKMZR010000035.1 GCA_929200455.1 uncultured Alphaproteobacteria bacterium
GATGAGTGTCATGATGGGAAGGGTTTTAGGGAAGTTTGGGCCAGGGAGAGTAGGGCCCGTTCAACAAGAACGTGAGAGGGTATGGAGGGAGAGTTTTTGATGCGTTGTTCTGTGGCGAGAAATATTTCGCTGGCTTTATGGAGTTTTTGGTGGTGGTTCCAGAGTTTGCATTGTTTTTGGACGAGGGGTTCACGTTTGAAGAAGATTCTGGGTTGGACGTGAGAAAGGGCGTCTTTGAAGGAGCGATTTTCGAGTGAGAGGAGGCGGAAGAGGGTTCTGAGTGTGGCGACGTGAGCACTTCCGGCACGAACGACTCGCATATTGAAGCTGAGGTCATTGAGATGTCTGTGAGAGAGGATGAGGGAGGAGAGTATTTTTTTTTGTCCTGAGAATGCGGTATCGATGAGGGTATCGATGGTGAGTTTGTCGGCTTGTTCGAGGATGAGTTGGATATGTTGTTCGTGGATAGATTTTTCTTCCCCTGCGAGGAGGATAAGTTTTTCGATTTGTTGTCGTGCGTGACGCCTATCTGGGGAGAGAGCGTTGAGTATCCACTCGTGTATTTTTGGCGAGAGAGAGATGTTTTCTTTTGAGAGTTCGAGTGAGAGTATTTTTTTGAGAGATTGGGGGTTATCTTCGTAGCATGGAACGGCGAAAATATTTTTGTCTTTTTCGAAGAGGTTTCGCAGAGTTGATCGCGGGGAGAGAATCCCTGCCCGCACGATGATGAGTGTATTGTCGGAACGTACAGAGAAGGCGTGTTCGAGGTGTTTTGCGAGTGAATCGAGGGATTGGGAGATGAGGACGACTCTGGGTCCACCGAGGAAGGAGAGGGCTTCGGCTTCTTCTGCGACGATGGAGGGTTTATTTTTTATGGTGTCATCGTGTAGAGAGGTGAGGGAGAAAGCACGGTCATTTTGTTCTCCGAGGGTTTGGTCGATGGTTTGTTTGATGAGTTCATCGACGAGTCCGTCATTGGGTCCGTAGAAGAGGATTCCAGGGGTATTGGGTTTGAGTGAAGCGAGGAAGCTATCGAATTGGTAAGCTTTGACGGCGGTCATGATTTTTGAGGAGGGTTTTTGAAGAAGTAGAGTGTGATTTCTGATCGGATATCGCGAGCGAGTTGTTGGATGACTTGTTGTTTGGCTTCATATTTTCCGGCGTGGTATGCGGCGGGAGCGTGTCCGACGGGAAAGCCGCCCCGTTCGAGGAAGTTTTTTTGCAAGACAGGTTTTTTGTTATCTGTGAGGGGGTTATCGATGGTTTTGTGGTTGTTGAGGAGTATAATTTTGGCGATGGTTTCGATCTGCCACCAGACGCCGCCGTCGCCACTTGGGTGTCCTGAGAGCGAGGATGAAACGGAAGCGAGTTCGATTTTGAGGGTGTAATCGCTAAGTTGTTCTGAAGTTTGTGAGTTGAGTAGGTATGAGAGTTCGATGTGCATGAATTGTCCATCTTGTTCAGGAATGGGTTCGATGAAGATGGGAGGCAGGGGCTCTTTGTCGAGGGAGTAAAGCGCTTGAAAGCCGCAAGAGCTGAGGAAGAGTGAGCAGAAGGCGAGGATGAGGAGTTTTTGGAGAGGATGTTTCATGTGGACGGCGAGGCTACGATGTTGATGATACGGGATGCGACGACGATAGTTTTTCGCACCTGTTGATTTTTGAGGTGTTGAATAATTTTGGGTTGAGCAAGAGCGATTTTCTCGATGGTTTCGCGACTTGCATCTGCGGGTACATTGATTTTGTCACGAATTTTGCCATTGATTTGGATGGGTATGGTGAGTTGTTCTTGGGTTGTCCAGAGGGGGTCATATTGTGGCCAAGGGAGGAGCGAGAGGGTTTCGTTGGGAGAGATTTTTTTCCATAATGCGTGTGTGACATGGGGGATGATGGGAGCGATGAGTCGCAAGACGATGCGGAAGCTTTGTTCGAAGACCCAAAGGGAGTCTGTGTCGTGGTGTTGTTCTTTGAGGGAGTCGATGGCGTTACAAAGGGCTCGGACGTGAGCGATGGCTCTATTGGTTCCGAAGGTTTGGAGGTCTTGGGAGACGTGCTTGACGGTGGCGTGCAGTTGTTTCCAAACATCTCGAGCCTGAGGGTTTAGATTCTGCGGTGGTGTGGGAATGAGGGCGGAGTGCGTCGTATTGTGTTCATCAGGAGAGAGTAGGCATCCGGTTCTCCAGAGTCTGTCGATGAATCGTCGCGCCCCACCGATTCCGCTTTCTGTCCATTCGATGGTGCGATCGAGGGGGCTATCGGAAACGACAAAAAGTCGGACGGTATCGGCCCCGTAAGTTTCGATCATAGCAACGGGGTCGATGGTGTTCCGTTTGGATTTGCTCATTTTTTCGGAACGGCCAACGACGACGGGCGTAGAGGATTGGGTATGGACGCGGATGCCGTTTTTGTTGAGGGAGGTTTCGTGAGGCGCGAGCCACTGGTTGGTTTTTCCTTTTTCTGTGGGGAATGCGTAGGTTTCGTGGCAGACCATTCCCTGATTGAAGAGGCTGGAGAAGGGTTCATGTATTTCGTCGAGGTATCCGCAAAGGGAGAGTGCACGTGAGAAGAAGCGGGAATAGAGTAGGTGCATGACGGCATGTTCGATTCCGCCGATATATTGGTGAACGGGAAGCCATTGTTGGGCGATGTCTTTGTCGAAGGCGACGTCAGGGTTGTGAGGGTCACAAAAGCGAGCGAAGTACCAAGAGGATTCGAAGAAGGTATCGAGGGTATCGGTTTCTCTGAGAGCGGGTTTTTTGCAAGTGGGGCAAGAGACATGTTTCCATGAGGGGTGGTTGTCGAGAGGATTGCCGCCGAGGGAGAAGTCGACGTCGTAAGGCAGGGTGACGGGGAGGTCTTGCACGGGAACGGGAACGGCCCCGCAAGAGGAGCAATGGATGAAGGGAATAGGGCATCCCCAATAGCGTTGCCGAGACACGCCCCAATCATGGATTCTGTAGTTGACGGTGGGTTTGCCTTTTCCGGTATGCTCGAGGTGTTCGATGATGTGTTTTTTTGCAGAAGTTGTGTCCATTCCGTTGAGGAAGTGTGAATTTATGAGGATACCGTCCTCTGTGAAGGCTTGGGAGAGAGGCGGCAGTTCTTTGTTTTGGGATGATGTGGGTGCGACGACTTGGGTTATGGGGAGGTTGTAAGTTTTTGCGAAGTCGAAGTCTCTTTGGTCGTGGGCGGGACATCCGAATATGGCCCCTGTTCCGTATTCCATGAGGACGAAGTTGGAAGCGTAAACGGGTAGGGAGATGGAGTCATCGAGGGGATGTACGGCATGGAAGGGGAGGAGGAATCCTTCCTTTTTTTTGTTTTCGAGGGCGGCTTCAGAGAGTTTTTCGTTTTGGCAAGTGGAGATAAATTCTTGGAGTTGGGGAAGGGATTGTGCGGCTTGTGTGACGAGGGGGTGGTCGACGGCAAGAGCGCAAAAGCTTGCCCCGAAGAGGGTATCGGGTCGTGTTGTATAGACGTTGAAGGAAGTATTTTTGTGTTCTTTGATGGAGAAGGAGACTTCGGCCCCGAGAGATTTTCCGATCCAATTTTTCTGCATGGTGCGGACTTCACTGGGCCATTTGTCGAGGGTATCGAGAGCTTGAAGGAGGTCTTCTGCCATGAGGGTGATTCGCAAAGACCACTGAGGGAGGAGTCGTCTTTCGACGGGAGCATTTGATCGCCAACCTTTTCCGTTTACGACCTGTTCATTGGCAAGGACGGTTTGTTCGACGGGGTCCCAATTTACGTAGGTTTCGCTCTGATAGACGAGGTCTTTATGGAAGAAGTCGATAAACATTTTTTGTTCATGTTTGTAGTATTCGGGGTCGCAAGTTGTGATTTCGCGAGCCCAATCGATGGCAAGCCCGAGGGTTTTGAGTTGTTTTCGCATGGTGTTGATATTTTTGTAAGTCCAGTCTTTGGGGTGGACGTGTCGTTCGATGGCGGCATTTTCTGCGGGTAAGCCGAATCCGTCCCATCCCATGGGGTGCAAGACGTGGAATCCTTGTGCACGTTTTGTGCGTGCGAGTATGTCGCCCATGACATAATTTCTGACGTGCCCGACATGGATATCGCCGGAGGGGTACGGAAACATTTCGAGTACGTAGAAGCGAGGTTTTGAGTCATTAAATTTTTTGACGGGAACGTGAAAGATTCCGAGTTTTTCCCATTCCTGTTGGCACTGAGTTTCGAGGGTGGCGTGGTCGAAAGAGGGAGCGGACATGGTCGTGACTACTGTGCTTTGACTTTGAGGTTTCGTGCTTCATTGAGGATGGTTTCTTCGATAGCGTTTTTGATATCTTTGTTGAGTTTTTTCTGTATCCAGCCGTCATTGGTTTTGATTTTCTGGAAGGCACTGACGGAGATTCCGTCGCTTCTTAGGACGGAGGAAGAGATGACGATATCGACTTTGAACTGTTCATTTGGATATTCTGGTATTTGGTACCAATCTGTGAGGATGATGCCGCTTGTTCTGTCAGCTTGTAGGAGGGGCATATCTTGGATGACGTTGAGGGAAGCGTTCCATAGGAATGGGCTTACATTTGGGGCTGTATTATTGATTATTTGGTTGGATGTTTCGTCTTGTGGGTCATTTTTTTCTCCGAAGATGAAGAGTTCATCGCCGAAGAGTTTGCCGAATTTTTCTTCACGTTTTTCTTTTTCTGATCTGTCATCTGGTAATTTCCCGCCGGCACAAGCGGCGAGGGCGAGGGAGATTGTGATTAAGATGAGTATGGCTCTGATCGGCATGATGATTTTATGACTGTTAGAGGTTATGAGCGTATTGAGAGAGGAGTTGTTTTACGCGTGAGAAGATTTTTTCTGCGGGGATATTTTTTTTTTGGGAGGATTGGATCCAAGCGGTTGTTACTTTTGTAGCAATATCTTGCCACATCTTCAAGGATTGAGGGTTGAGAGTATGTATTTTTTTTTGTTGAGCGTATTGGGAGATAATTTTTTGGTTATGGAGTTTGAAGAGTGTACCGACCCATGAGGCGAGGTTCATTTTGGAGTGTTGGATGATACTTTTTTGTTGTGCGGGGTGCAGGTTGAGGAAGAAGTCACGGCTGATGACGATCATGACGGGGTTTGCGGAGATGCTGAGGTGGGAGGGGGGTATGACATGGAGGGGCAGGGCATTGAGAGCGGGACTGAAGGAGACGGGGGTGAGGAATCCGTCCGTATTGGTTTGAGCGATGAGGTCGGGTATGGGATGGGGTGAGATGATGGATGTGTTGGCCCCGAGAGCTTGAAGGAAGACGGCGGCGGGTCTATTGGTGGTGTGAATGGTGAGTTTTTCGAGGGAGTTTTGGAACTGGGTGATGTGATGTTTTGTGAGGTGTAGAGCGTATGTGCCTGTGGAGAAAACGAGGAGGGGCATAACGGGGAGTGTACGGAAGGCTTGTTCTTGTTCTTGGATGAAGGCTTGCATGGCGAGCGTTGTATTTTTTGCGTTTGAGGAGAGGAAGGGGAGTTGGAAGGCTTCGAGGGGAGGGTATAGGTTTGTGGTGTGGAAGGTGGAGAGTCTTGCCATATCGTATTGATTGTTTTCGAAGCTGGCGATAATATTTTCTGAGGGTTTGTAGACGTGGGCAAGAGAGAGGGAGAGGGTATTTTTGGAGGATTTGAGGGTTCGTTTGCTCCATGGGAGGATGACTTTTTGGAAGAAGAAGGAGTCTTGGCCTTCGAAGTCTGTATAGCGAATGGTTACATTCTCGGGAGGTTTTTCTTGGGCGAGTAGTATTGAGGGTAGGAGTAGGGAGAGTAAGATGAGGAGGGGTATATGCATAGGAGTATGATGAGATGAGAGAATGGCGTGTGATGACGTGGAATGTGAATTCGCTTCGTCGTCGTTTAGAGATTTTGGAGAGCGTAGTAGAGAAGTATGCACCTGATGTGATGTGTTTTCAAGAGACGAAAGTGAGGGACATTGATTTTCCGTTGGGAGCGTGTCGGGCGTTGGGTTACGAGCATGTGGTATATAGGGGTATCCCGAGGTACAATGGTGTGGCGATATTATCGAAAGTTGAGATAGATTCGAGTGGTGGACATTCATTTTGTGGGAAGGAAGATGCGCGTTATCTGTGGGCGAAGGTGGGGGGGCTGAGGTTTCATAATTTTTATGTTCCCTCTGGTGGTCGGGATGCGAGTCTGGATTCGGAGAGGTTTTTTCACAAGATGTGCTTTTTGCGGGAGATGGAGGGACAGATGCTGTCATTTTTTGGAGAAGACGGAGTGGACATACTTTTGGGAGATTTGAATGTGGCCCCTTTGCCCGAAGACGTATTTGATCATGAGTATATGAAGAGGGTGGTCTCGCACACGCCTTTGGAGGTTGCGGTTTTGGAGGGATTGAGGACGAGACTGGGTTTCCGGGACAGCATAAGGGAGGGTTACGGAATGGGTGTGAATCTTTCGAGTTGGTGGAGTTACCGATCTCAAGATTGGAGGAAGGCTGCGAGAGGTTTGCGTCTTGATCACATATGGGTGAGGGAGAGTGGCTCGGTGTTGCACGAGGAGAGGGTGGAGGTGTTGGAGGCATTTCGTGGTTATGATAGCCCGTCGGATCATGCCCCTTTGATGATAAGTTTTTTATTTTGATCTAGATTTGCGATTTTGTTTGGTATAGGATCGCCGCAGGAGTGGGTGTTGTTTTTGATGTAAGAAGTAGAGACTGTAGGAGGTTTGCGATGGTGTTTTTGCGTGTGATGAAGTTGGTGGTGTTGTTTGGAAGTGTATTTTTGTTTGCTGGTTGTCAGGTGTCGCCGGTTGATTTGTCGGCGAGTGTTTCGTCTGGAGATGTGGACACGGCTGACTTGCGAGGTCGCACGGTGTACCTGAAGGTGAGCGACACGCGTAGCAATAAGTCTCTTGGTGTTGTAGAGGATGCGAAGGGTGAGGAGTTGGTTCTTGAATCGAGCAAGCCTGCGGAAGATGTGGTGAGGTCTGTTTTTGAGAGTACGTTGAGGGGTTACGGGATGACGGTGGTGGATTCCATTTCGAGTTCGGACAATCAGATGTTTGTGAGTTTGAAGGATTTGGAGTACGAGTATCCGGCACGTGCGTATGCGAATACGTCTGAGAGCAATGCGGTTCTTCGGATTTCGTTGGCGGGAGACAGAACGGCCCACGAGAATATTATTCAGACTTGGTCGCGTTATGAGGCGAAAGACTTGTCGGCGGGCGGAGTGAAAACGGCGTTGAATGATGTTCTGAGTCGTGCGGTTCAGAACGCGTTGACGGAGAAGAAGATGATTACGGTTCTTGCGGGCAACTAGTTGAGGGATACAGGGGTGGGGCAGGCTAAGGAGTGGGGCAGGGGTGGGAGTGGGGCAGGGGTGTATTAGGAGACGGAACTTTTGATGGCGAGGAGTTTCTCTTCAAGTTCCGTGATGAGGGCGTTGATGTCGCCCTTATTTCCGCGTAGGTAGGCGTTGTACTCACTTTTGAAGGTTTGGAGCATAGAGATTTCTGCGATGACAATATCGACGATGCGGTAAGAGTTGTTGCGGTGGAGGACTCTCCATCCGATTTCTATTTTTTTGCCATCTTTGGTACGGAATTCTGTGAATACCATGACGGTATTGCTTTTCATATTGAGGGATCGCGTGAAGGAAAATTCTGGTTTGTCGAAGTCTTGGAGTCTTTGTATGAGTGAGAATGAGTTGACTTCTGTGAAGATATTTTCGAATCGCGTGAGTTGGGACGGGTTTGCGGTACGGGCATATTTTCCGAGTACGAAGCGTGCGATAATCTGGGTGGCGAAGTGTTGTTTCCATAGGGATTGGATGCGAGAGATGGTTTCGTGGGGTTCGAGGGGAGGTTTTTGGAAGAGGAAGTCGAAGCTATTGATGGTATTTTTGATGAAAGCTTTCTGGGGTACGGCATCGGTATCTGCGAAGCTGTAGAGGGGAATTGCCGCAAGGGCTGTGCTGATGAGAAATGTGCGTCGAGAGAAGATGTTCATGATGGGGTAGCATTTTGGGTTTGGGGTTTTTGTATGCTTGTGATGATACATGAAGGGGATAGGGTTTCAAGATTTTTCTTGACTTGACAAGGTAGTGGGAGGAGGGGTATAGGAGAGGAGTTGGGTTTTGAAAATATTTATGTAGGAGTATTTAGGGATGTCGAGGTTATGTATGGTGACGGGTCGTGCGACGACTTTTGGGAACAACGTGAGTCACGCGGTAAACAGGACGCGTCGTCGTTTTTACCCTAATTTGCGGACTTTGAGGGTTCACTCGGAGGGTTTGGGTCGTGAGGTGGTGTTGAAGGTGACATCGCGTGGTCTTCGGACGCTTGAGAAGCATGGTGGATTGGATAGCTGGTTGTTGTCGACGCGTTCCGGGAAGCTCACGGATGAGGCTTTGGCGTTGAAGCGTCGTATGAAGCGTCGGATGGCGAAGAGAGGCGAAGAGTTGTCGTCGTCTCTGTAGAGAAGGAAGGTTTTTTATGAACGAGAGAGTTGCATCGCTTTGGTTGAGCAAGAAGGCGAGGTGGGTTTTGGCGTTGAGTACGGTGGTGGTGATGATGTTGGGTTTGGTGGCTTGGTCGCCGGAGTTGTATAGGATTTTTTGTGATGTGACGGGTTATGGTGGGGGGACGCAGAGGAGTGTGGATGATTTTGCTTCATTGAAGAGCACGTCGAAGGTGGCATCGGGAGATGAGGCGGGAGATGGGGATGGAGCATTGTTGCCGGAGGTGACGGTTTATTTTGACGCGAACACGGACAAGCGTCTTCCGTGGAAGTTTTTTCCCGAGCAGAGGAGCGTGAAGGTTCGGGTGGGTGAGCCGAAGCAGATATTTTACCGGGCGTACAATCATTCGAGTCATAGGATAGTGGGTCAGGCGACATTTAATGTGGTTCCATTTTTGTTGGGTTCATATTTTTACAAGGCGGAATGTTTTTGTTTTGACAAGCAAGTTTTGGAGCCAGGTCAAGAGGCGCGTATGCCTGTAGTTTTTTATTTAGAGAAGGACATGCTTGAAGACGAGGAGACGGAGTCGATGAGGGAAGTGACGCTCTCGTATACTTTTTATCGTTTGAAGGACTTGGAGGAGAGTGGAGAGATGATGGATCACGGGGATCACGGGGATCACGGGAGTCATGAGGGTCACGGAGAAGATGCAGACATGCACAATCTGAAGGATACGGGGAGGAAGAGGAAAGAGAGTCTTGATAAGGGGGAAGATCAAGATTTTGCACCTGCGGGTGTCCGTCGGAGCTGAGGGAGAGCTTTTTTAGCTTTTGATTCTCCATCCGACGTGGAAGAGTCTGGTTGCGAGGGCGAAGAGAGCGAGGTTGCAGGCGAGTAGGAAGAAGAGTCCGAAGACGGGGTTTGCGTCTGCACTTCCTGTGAGTCCGTATCGGAAGCCGTCTATGGCGTAGAAGAAGGGGTTATAGAGAGAGAGTTGGTGGAAGAAGGGTGGCAGCCGTTCTATGGAGTAGAAGGTTCCTGAGAGGAAAGAGAGGGGGGTGATGATGAAGTTGGTGAAAGCGGCGTTGTGGTCCCATTTTTGGCTCCAAAGAGCGGATAGGAAGCCTGTGATGGCAAGGAGAGATGCTCCGAGGAGGGTGAAGGCGATGACGAAGAGGGGTTGATGCCACGAGAAGTCTGTGAAGGGAATGAAGATGATGAGGCAGGCGGCTCCTGTGACGAGTCCTCGAACGATTCCGCCGATGGTGAAAGCGAAGACGACGGAGAAGGAGCTGATGGGAGCGGAGAGCAAATCTGAGATGGTTCCGTAGGCTTTCATGGAGGATAGGGAGGAAGCGGAATTGGCGAAAGAGTTTTGGATGATGGTCATCATGACAAGGCCAGCCCCGAGGAAGGTGGGGAAGGGAATACCGTTGATGGTATTGATGGAGTCTTTTAGGGAGGTGACGAAGACGGTCATGAAGAGGAGAGCGGTGACGATGGGACCGACGATGGTTTGGGCGTAGACTTTGAAGAATCGGTTGATTTCGCGGTAGCAGAGTCCGGTGCAGGAGACGGCATCGTGAGGTTTAGGGATATGGAGTTTCATGAAGATTTGAGGAGTTGTATGAGTGAGGATGTGTCCCAACGTTTTCCGCCTTTTTGTATGATTTGGGCGTAATACTGGTCGACGAGGGCTGTGATGGGGAGGGATGTATTAATTTTTTTGGCGGTTTGGAGACAGATTCCGAGGTCTTTTCGCATCCATTCGACGGCGAATCCGTGATTGAAGTGGTTATTGAGCATGGAGTGAGCGCGGTTATCGAGTTGCCATGATTGGGCGGCTCCGCCGCTGATGACGTCGATGACGGCGTCCATATTGAGTTCGGCTTGCGTTCCGAAGTTTAGGGCTTCAGAGAGGGCTTGAACGAGTCCGGCGATGCAAATTTGGTTGACCATTTTGGTGAGTTGTCCATGACCTGAGGGTCCGATGAGGATACATTTTTGGGCATAAGTTTTGATGACGGGCAGGGCGTCCTGGAATGGTTTTTGGTCGCCGCCACACATGACGGTGAGTTTTCCTTTTTGCGCGCCGGCTTCGCCGCCTGAGACGGGGGCATCGATGAAGTGGAAATGGGATTTTTGAGCATTTTGGTAGAGTTCTTGGGCGACTTCGGCGGAGGCGGTGGTATGGTCGACAAAGACGGAGGAGGGCTTTATGGAAGAGAAGGCACCGCGTTCTCCGAGGGTGATGGATCGGAGGTCGTCATCATTCCCGACGCAAGCGAAGACGAAGTCGGCATTTTCTGCGGCATCTTTTGGTGAGTGTGCGGCGGATGCTTTAGGGAATTGGTCGAGGAATTTCTGTGTTTTTTGGGGGGATCGGTTATAGACGGTGAGTTGATGTTGGGCGGAGACGATGTGTCCTGCCATGGGGAATCCCATGACGCCGAGGCCGAGGAAAGCGATTTTCATATGGCACTCCTTATGGAAGAGGTGTTGAAGGGGAGGTTATTGAGCATGGATTGGTCGAGAGTATCCATGGATTGCGGGGGTAGTTTTAATTTTTTTGAGATGTCTTCGAGAGAGGTGACGCCGTACTCTTGTGATGAGAGTCCGCAAGGTGAGAAGGATTGGAAGAGTGAGAGGTCTGTGGAGACATTGACGGCAAGGCCATGCCAAGCGACTCCACGAGAGACGCGAACGCCGAAGGCGGCGATTTTGTGGGGTGTGTTGTGGATATTGATCCAGACTCCGAGGGGATCTCGGAGAGGGTATGATGGGATGCCGATGTGGTTAAGGGATTTGACGACCCAATTTTGGAGTCTATTCATATATTCGGAGATGGAGATTTTGCGTGTACGGAGGTCGATCATGGCGTAGACGACACGTTGTCCTGGTCCGTGGTAGGTAGCTTTTCCGCCACGTCCTGTGGTTCGTACGGGGATAGTGTTTTCTGAGGGCATGAGGGTATCTTTATAGCCAGTCCCGAGGGTGATGACCGGCTGATGTTCGAGGAACCAGATCATTTCTGGTTTGAGGTTTTCACGTATATCGTGGACATGATTTCGCATGAAGTTATGGGCGTCATCGTAGGGTATGTTGTGTGAGGAGAACTGGATATCCACGGTTTTCCCTTGGAGGAGGGTGTTGGTGCCGTAGAAGGGATTCGAACCCCCGACCTACGCATTACGAATGCGCCGCTCTACCGACTGAGCTACTACGGCTTGTGTTTACGTTATAGGGAAGAGCGGAGCGTTTGGCAAAAGATTTTTTAGGGAGCGAAGAGGCATTGTATTTTTGGGATGGGTTGTGGCATGAGGATGGAGTGTGAGGAGGGGGGTGAAGTTTTTTTTGTGTGGAAGGAGGAGAAGAAGAGTTGATTATTATGGGAGTAGGTGAGGGTGATATATTCGTCGTGAAACTGGACATCGTGGATGCAAGCATTTTTGGGCAGGGAGAAAGGGGTTGAGGGTTGATGTATTTGGGGTGTATAGGTGGTGAGTCCGTACAGGATGAATCCTGCCCCGACGACGAGAGAGAGGGTCATAAGTGCGACGATAATTTTGAGGTATAAGAAGGAAGGCATGATGTCAGAAAGCGTGGAATGGGAAGTGGGTGAGGATGAGGCGGGTTCTCGTCTTGATGTATTTATGGTGAAGCGTGGGGAGGAAAGCTTGAGTCGTTCTCGTGTGTTATTTTTGGTGAAGGGAGGTCATGTGCAGAGATGGGAAAGTGGAGATTGGGAGGAGGAGCGGAAGGCGTCACACAAGGTGAGACCGGGGGAAGTGTACAGGATAAGTCTGGAGAGGGCAAGAGAGGAGGAGAAACTTGAGGGAGAAGAGATGCACCTTGATGTGGTGTACGAGGATGCTCATTTGCTTGTATTGAACAAGCCGAGTGGTTTGGTGGTGCACCCCGGAGCAGGGCATAGGAGGGGGACTTTGGTTCATGGACTGCTATGGCACTGTGGAGGGGAGTTATCTGGTGTGGGAGGAGAGTTTCGCACGGGGGTAGTGC
>CAKMZR010000036.1 GCA_929200455.1 uncultured Alphaproteobacteria bacterium
CCTTCGCTCATAACTTCCTCCTCAACCTCAAAGCTCAAAGATTGTATCTCTACACTTTAAACAGTATAATTCCTACAACCACTATAGCTTCAAGAGGATTCTTTACATGATCTCCATCGGTTCACTTTCAAAAAATACAGGAGTCCACGTCTCCACCATACGCTACTACGAAAAAATCGGACTCCTCAAAACTCCAGAACGTTCTCAAGGCCAACAAAGACGATACTCACTCAAGGACGTAAAAGACCTCTCTTTCATCCGACACTCCAGAGAGTTAGGATTCTCTATAGACAATATCCGACAACTGCTCGCACTTAGCAAACACCCCGAAAAACCATGCCACAATATCCACTCCATCGCTGAACAGCATCTCAATAAAGTCCGAGAACTCATCAAACAACTTCAAACCCTCGAACGCGAACTCCAACACGTCGATACCTGCCAGAAACTTAATGTCGCACACTGCCCCATGATCGAAAAACTCTTCGACCACTCACTCTGCCTCTCCGACACTCACGAAAAAATAAATCCCCACCCCTAAAAGCTATAAAAACCTCAACTCTTACTGCGAAGATGATCTCGATACATCGCCTTAGCAAGAGATACACACATAAGGGCCATCACCAACGTAAAGGGAAGCGCTCCTATAATCATCGCGTTCTTCACCGCTTCCATCGGATTGCCTCCTCCCGTATTCCCCGCTATCAACAACGTCCCTATCACCAAGGTCAAAATGACTCCCCAAATAATACGGTGCTTAATACCCGCATTCTGCTCTCCACCAGACATAATCGTGTTCATCACCAAAATGCCAGAGTCCGCTGACGTCACCAAAAAGGTCAAAATCAAAACAACACTCATCACCGTCAATATAAGCAAAAGAGATGGACTGCTTATAATCTGATCCAAAGTCACAAACAATTTCGCCGTGTTCGTCGCTCCTATAATCGCTCCGTCTGCAACACCACTCAACTCCAAGTCTATCGCACTGCCTCCAAGAATCGTCATCCACGCAAAACATACCAACGACGGCGCAATCACACAGCCCACGATAAACTCACGCACAGAACGTCCCTTCGAAATTCTTGCCAAAAATAATCCCACAAATGGCGAAAACGCTATCCACCACGCCCAGTAAAAAGTCGTCCAACCAGACTGCCAGCCAAACTGACGCGCAGGCATTCCCGCTTCATACACAGAACGCAATGTCTCCTCGCTCAATAACGCCGCTTCACCCTCAAGTCCAGACCTAAATCCTTCAAAACTTCCCCACGCATTCATCGCTCCTCCACTCAAACTCTCCGCAAGAGGCTTCGCTTCCTCAGGAAGTGACGCCGCAAAATCTAACATCGACTGAGGTCCATACGCTCCAAAAGAAATCTGAATCAAATGAAGAATATAATCCACAAATGCCGTCGCATACGTCGTCATCGCAAACACAAAAGAACCAAAAACTACAAACGTAAACAACAGTATAAATGACAAAACCAAATTCAAATTAGACAAGTACTTCACCCCTCGACCCACTCCAGATACCGCAGATAGAACCGATAAGCCCATAATACACACCAATCCCACGATCAATCCTACCGTGCTCGGCTGAGGTGCCGCCACACTCGCGTCTATCATCAACCACTCCATCCCAGAAATACTATAAAGACCGTCGATAAACTGACTCACACCAAAACCAATCGTCACAGATACGCCCAAAATCGTCGCCACAACACCCATCACGTCCACCGCGTGTCCCAGAAAACCATTCATCAATCGACCAAAAAGTGGCGTCAGAGCCGTCCTTATCGTAAGCGGCATGTTACGCGTATACGCATAGTACGCCAACGAAAGACCCGTCACCACGTAAATCGCCCACGCATGAAATCCATAGTGCGCATACGTATAACGATACGCTCCCTCTACCGCCTCCTGCGTATAAGCTTCCGCCTCTCCCGCTATCAATACAGGATTCGAACCCCAAAGACCCACAGGTTCCGCTATCGAAAATACCATCAAGCCCACTCCCAATCCCGCTCCAAACATCATCGAAAACCAAGAAAATGTCGAAAACTCAGGCTTCTCTCCCGCTATGCCCATCACCGTCCGCCCCGTCGCAGGAATAATCGCTATCGCAAGAAGAAAAAATACAAACGCTCCCACCACCCAAATGTAAAATACATTAAATCCCTCAAGCAACGACCAGTTCAAACCTCCAAGGACAGCATTCGCCTTCTCAGGCCATACCAACGCCCAAATCACCAACGCCACCATAATCCCCTTGCTAATAAGCGCTATCGGTAGACTGTAACCTTCGTAAAAACCCTTCGGGGACTTCTGAATCTCAAGATTAGTAAACGGTTGTTCGATCGACATAAGGGGTCCTCCATCTCTGCTTTGTGCTGTTTTTTTAAGCCTCAAATACCCGTCTCCATCAACTCCGCTAAGTCGCAGAAAACCCATGGAGAACAAGCACTCTACCGAGTAGTTACCACGTTTTGTTCATAAATACAACGGTTTTCATTCGGAGGCTGTAACAAGCTTGTGGCGACTTCAGTCACATGGGAACCGCAAATCCTAAAATTTCCTCAGGAAGGAACCGGTTCCCTTTATTCCATAGCCAATCTCTAAATGCACACCTGCACAGGAAAAGGGGGAACGCATCACGCCTTTCGGCATATCACGCTCCCAAAACACAACCAGACCAATCAAAGAAAGGTGGGAACGCATCACGCCTTTCGGCATATCACGCTCCCACACTTTTCATGAAAGGAAAGTATTATGTCGGGAACGCATCACGCCTTTCGGCATATCACGCTCCCATCCCCAACCACGGAGTCGCTGGACTCTGGGGGAACGCATCACGCCTTTCGGCATATCACGCTCCCAACAATCAACCAAAGAACACAACTCAAAACGGGAACGCATCACGCCTTTCGGCATATCACGCTCCCCAGAATTATGACTAACTTTAAATCTTCACTGGGAACGCATCACGCCTTTCGGCATATCACGCTCCCCACATATGTCAAACGAAGTGAAGGAACAGTGGGAACGCATCACGCCTTTCGGCATATCACGCTCCCGAAGACTTGGAATATTGGCTCAAAAATTCAGGGAACGCATCACGCCTTTCGGCATATCACGCTCCCATAATCGTCGTCGGTACGTTTGCGGTATTTGGGAACGCATCACGCCTTTCGGCATATCACGCTCCCCGTTTGCAATCACGAATCCGTCCGCCTCGAGGGAACGCATCACGCCTTTCGGCATATCACGCTCCCAGGAGAACCATCATGTCCCTAAGGACAAAGAAAAAAACCTAAGCTTTCTCCCTCAGATTCCCCTCGTCGATTTATACCTCACGGTCACAACAACAACATCCTAACAAAAAAATCATCAAAAGTCAAACCTCAACACCCCCGCCCCCCCCTTTCTCTCCGACCCAGTCTCTTCTTCCTCTTCCTTCCTGAATCCTTGCCAGAAAACGGAAAATCTCTTCTCACCCCCGCATCCGCTTCTTGCAACTTCTCCATCCAATCACCCGCCTGAGACCTCAAATACCGATAACGCTCCAATTTCACCCTGACCTCTCCCTCCTCTTTCACCGCAACTTTACGTACTGTCGCCAACCTCTCACGATCCCCATCCCTCCAGTGATACACCCTCATCTTCTGAGTCATCACGCCCTCCTCCTTCTCCCTATCCCTAGACCATACCTCTATCCTCCTACCCCTCCTCAAAATCTGAAATACATCATCATACAACCGATTGTATTGCTCCTTCTCTCCCTCATGACGCAACGCCAACAAAACAGAATGAAAATATCTCTCCCCACCTCCTTCCGCATCTTCTTTCATAAACGGCAACCGTCCATGAGCAATATGGTTGCGAAGTTCATATATACTTTTTCCCGCGTCTTTGTGCTTCTTAGAAAAATCCGTTTTTATCACAAGCTTTTTCAATGTGTACTTCTCAAAATCACTCTTCGTCTTGCCCAAATCTTGCAGCCACTTCCTCTCCAAATAACCCAAAATCAACGCAAAACAAAGTCCTAGACGGTGGTTCCATGCGTGCAATTCTTCCACCTCAAAAAATGAACCGCAACCACCCTCAGACTTCAATTTTGCCAAAAAATCACTTCCAAGAGCAAAATGATAATCTCGCAAATTCTCTAAACGGTAGGCTTGAACCCGTCGGTATTTGTCAGGAAACCACTTCATATAGTTCAAACGAAATGTTTCGTTTTCTTTCGCTAGCCTTTGTCTTCTCGCTTTGTCTGTCTTGCATATTACAAGAACCGCATCCTTGTATTGCTTCCGTGCAGCCTTGCGGACTTCTCGACCGCACTTTACGTTCTTCTCCCAACCCTTCGCCTTGCTCGCCCAATCCTTCTCTTCCCTCCTATCCTTCACATACCCCTTATGCCACCTCTTGCTTCTTAATTGTCCTTCCAGAAGACCAGAAAGCGGTGGCAAAAGAAGACGTCCCAAAAACCTGAAAAAATCCTCCTCAGTGAGATTCTTTTCCTCCTCCTTTTTCTTTTTGTTCTTTTTGTCGCTCTTTTCCTCTTTCCTTTCGTCATAGTGCTCAAGAAAATCTCGCACATCACGAAGACCATTCATCCAAGCCAACAAATCATCACACGACTTCAAATCCGCATAACGCATTTCTTCGGCAAAAAAACGCTTGAGATTGTCCTTCGCTTCAACTTCCAAATTTTGCACCATACGTGCCGATAGCTTTGATGAAAAGTCATACAAATCCCCCGCCCGATTGTTAAATGAATAAGAAGGACTGTCTAACTGATCTTCCCTAAGAAACTTCCGCTTGACGCACTCTCTCATCGCCACTTTGGCCTCGCCACGACGCTTCTTTTTCCGCTTGCTATTCTGCACGTTGTAATAGGCATACAAGCCGTTCTCAAGACCAAGAAAGGCCTGACGAATAAAGTATAACAGCACCTGACGAAAGTCAGGATTCTCTGCATGAGGAAAAAGAAAGGTCATAAGTCTATAATCCGTATCCAAAAGGTCAAAAATAAAAAAATACAACCCGAGTCTAAAGTACAAATAAATGCGATGTCAAGCCATCCCCCTTTTAATCGGTACAGATAAAAAAGCCGTGTGTCGCCACGGGGAACGCGTCACGCCTTTCGGCATATCACGCTCCCAAAAGTGGTATTTTCTTGCTTTGGGAAAAAGGGAACGCGTCACGCCTTTCGGCATATCACGCTCCCATAGCTGGGATGGCTTTATGGGGATCATGCGGGAACGCGTCACGCCTTTCGGCATATCACGCTCCCCCTGGTATGTAGGATATTACTTGGGGTAGGGGGAACGCGTCACGCCTTTCGGCATATCACGCTCCCCAGGAGAACCATCAAGTCCCGAAGGACAAAGAAAAAAAGCCAAAGCCTTCTCCCTCAGATTCCCCTCGTCGATTTATACCTCACGGTCACAACACCGCCACCCTACCAAAAAAATCATCCAAAATCAAGCATTAAAAACAACTGCCCCCCCTCAGTCAGGCTTTATCACCAGCAATAAATCCTTCGCGTGCACGTTCGTGCCCGTCGGGGCCAAAACCCTCTCCACGACTCCACCCCTCTCTGCATACACCGCCGTCTCCATCTTCATCGCCTCTATCGTCAACAATAAGTCACGCTCGTTCACCCTCATGCCCTCAGACACATTCACCGTCGAAATCACTCCCGGAATCGGTGACGCAACATGTCCCAAATTGCCCTCTTCCGCCTTCTCCCTCTGCGGAGCACTGTCTCGCGCCAAACGATTCAATACATTCACCGTGCGCGCCTGACCGTTCACCTCAAAAAACATCTTCGTCCAACCCTCCTCATCACCCTCGCCTATCGCCAAACACCTCACTATAATCACACGACCACGCTCTACCTCCACCTCCACAGAATCTCCTACCTTCATCCCATAGAAAAATATACTCGTCGGCAACATAATCACCGGACCATTCTCTTTCGAATGCTTCACATAATCCAAAAATACCTTCGGGTACATCAAATACGACAAAAACTCACTCTCCGTAAGAACTCGTCCCGCCTTGCCCTCCGCTAACTCACGCTCCGACACAAAATCTATAGGCGGCATCAACGCTCCCGGACGATCCCCTAACGGCTCTCCACCCTTCAAAACCTTCCTCTGTAATGCCTCAGGAAAACCTCCAGGCGGCTTCCCTATCTCTCCACGGAAAAATGAAACCACACTCTCAGGAAAACTTATCTCCTTAGACTCATCCTCAACATCATCACGACTCAATCCCCCCGACACCATCGCAAGCGCCATATCTCCCACAACCTTAGAAGACGGCGTCACCTTCACTATGTCCCCAAACATCATGTTCACGTCCGCATACGCCTTCGCTATCTCATGCCACTTCGACTCCAACCCCATCGAACGCGCCTGCTCCTTCAAATTCGTAAATTGTCCTCCAGGCATCTCATGCAAATAAACCTCAGACGCTCCACAACGTAAATCACTCTCAAATGCCGCGTACTTCCTCCTCACAGACTCCCAATAATCAGAAAATCTACGGATCTCTACTGGATCCAATCCCGTATCACGATCCGTAAACCTCAACGCCTCCACTATCGATCCCAAATTCGGTTGCGACGTCAGTCCAGAAAAACTATCCATCGCTCCATCTACCGCATCCACCCCAACCTCCAGTGCCGCCATCACCGTCGCCGCCGATATTCCACTCGTATCATGCGTGTGAAAATGTATCGGCAAACCCACCTCCTCCTTCAACGCCCTTATCAATACCTTCGCTTGCGACGGCTTCAATAATCCCGCCATGTCCTTAATACAAAGTATATGCGCTCCCGCTCGCTCCAAATCCTTCGCCATTCCCACATAATACTTCAAATCATATCGAGAACGCCTCTCGTCAAATATATCTCCCGTGTAACATATCGCTGCCTCACACAACTTACCAGACTCATTCACCGCGTCCATCGCTACCCGCATGTTCTCTATCCAGTTCAAACTGTCAAAAACTCGAAATACATCTATACCCTTCTCCGCCGCTACCTTCACAAAATGACGCACCACATTGTCAGGATAATTCGTGTAACCTACCCCGTTCGACGCCCTCAACAACATCTGAAATAAAATGTTCGGAACCCGCTCGCGTAACTTCTCCAGCCTCTGCCACGGACACTCCTTCAAAAACCTCATCGCCACATCAAACGTCGCTCCCCCCCAACACTCAAGACTAAAAAGACCAGACATCTTTTGCGCATACGATTCCGCTACCTGCAACATATCATACGTGCGCATACGCGTCGCCAAAAGAGACTGATGCGCATCACGCATCGTCGTATCCGTCACCAACGCTCCCCGCTGTTCCAACATCCAATCCCTAAATCCCTCAGGACCCAACTCCAACAACAAATCCTTCGTCCCTCGAGGGTAAATTCCATCCCCTCCTCCCTCAGGCACAACCGCGTCCGCATGACGACTCGGCAACGCCAAGCCAGCCACCTCAGGATTGCCGTTCACCGTCACCTCCGATATAAAATTCAAAAGACGTGTCCCACTGTCCGCATGCTTCACTATGTTCAGCAAATCCGGAGTCTCGTCTATAAACTTCGTCGTGTAACTATGAGTCCTAAACTTCTCGTGATTCAAAACATTCCGCAAAAAAGGTATGTTCGTCGTCAATCCACGAATCCTATACTCCCGCAATGCACGACTCATCCTATCTATCGCCTCATTCGGAGTCGATGACCACGCCGTCACCTTCTCCAATAGACTATCATAGTAATGCGTGATAATCGCTCCCGAATACGCCGTACCCCCGTCTATCCGTATCCCAAACCCCGCCGCATCACGGTAGTCCGTTATCCTTCCATAGTCAGGCGTAAAACCTGTCTCGGGATTCTCCGTCGTTATCCGACACTGAAGGGCATGACCACGCAACTTTATATTTTCCTGTGACGGAACTCCAGAACCTCCGCCCTCCCCAATCCGCGCTCCCTCCGCTATGAAAATCTGTGCCTTCACAAGATCAATGCCCGTCACCTCCTCCGTCACCGTATGCTCCACCTGTATCCGTGGGTTAATCTCTATAAAATAAAAATTTCCCGTCCTCACATCCATCAAAAATTCTGCCGTACCCGCATTGTAATACCCACCCTTCCTCGCCAACTTCACCGCAGACGCACAAAGAAACTCTCGCTGCTCCTCATCCAAATATAACGCAGGAGCACGCTCTATCACCTTCTGATTGCGGTGCTGAACCGTACAGTCCCTCTCCCAAAGATGCACGATGTTCCCATGCCTGTCTCCCAACAACTGCACCTCCACATGACGCGCCTCCTCCACCAACTTCTCTATGTAGACCTCGTCCTTGCCAAAGGCCGCTCCCGCCTCTCGCCTGCCCAAAGTCACCTTCTCCTCCAAGGAAGACGCGTCCTCTATCACACGCATACCACGACCTCCCCCTCCCCACGACGCCTTCAACATCACAGGAAATCCTACCTCTTTCGCCATACGGTGGACTTCGTCCCAATCATCCGACAAAGGCCCCGTCGCAGGCATCACAGGAACTCCCGCCTCTTCCGCCACACGACGCGCAGAAACCTTGTTCCCAAAAAGACGCATCACATCAGAACTCGGACCTATAAATGTAAGACCACTACCCTCACACGCATCCACAAACTCAGGACTCTCAGACAAAAATCCATAACCCGGATGAACCGCATCACAACCCGTATCAATCGCCGTTCTCACAATATCCTCAATATGAAGATACGCCTTCACAGGACCCAATCCCTTCCCCACACGATAACTCTCGTCCGCCTTAAATCGATGAAAAGATAGCTTGTCCTCTTCCGCATATATCGCTACCGTGCGACGACCAAGCTCGTTCACAGCACGCATAATCCTTATCGCTATCTCACCCCGATTGGCTATCAGTATCTTCTTTATCAAGACCTCGTACCTCCTAAAAAATAAAACAGATCAAAGCTTCGAAAGTACAGACAAAACCGTCTCTCCAAATGCAGACGGGTGCGGAACTATCGTCACTCCAGCCTTCTCCAAAACCTCTATCTTCTCACTCGCAGACTCTCCGTACGACGAAACAATCGCTCCCGCATGACCCATCTTCTTGCCCTTCGGTGCACTCAAACCCGCTATGTAACCCAACATAGGCTTCCGCATATGATTCTCGAAAAATTCCGCCGCCTCTATCTCTTGTGAACCCCCTATCTCCCCTATAATCACAACCGCATCCGTATCTTCGTCTTCCTCAAAAAGAGCCAAATGATCACAGAAAGAACTTCCATTAATAGGATCTCCCCCTATGCCCACACTCGTCGATATCCCCACTCCAGACGACTTCATTTGTGACGCAGCCTCATAACCCAACGTACCAGACCTCCCTATCAATCCCACACGACCAGGAAGATAAATGTGTCCCGGCATAATACCCATAAATCCTTGTCCAGGCGAAATCAAACCCGCACAGTTCGGACCTATAAGCGTCATCCTTTGTGCCTTCGGATAACGACGCATAAACCTTTTCACCCGCATCATGTCTTGCGTGGGGATACCGTCCGTAATGCATACACATACCTTTATACCCGCATCCGCTGCCTCCATCAGAGAATCCGCCGCAAACGGAGGCGGCACAAAAACCACACTCGCTTCCGCTCCCGTCGCCTCCACGGCACCACGTACCGTGTCAAAAACAGGAAGTCCACAATGAGTCGTGCCACCCTTACCCGGAGTCACACCACCCACAACATTCGTTCCGTACTCTATCATCTCTTGTGCATGAAATGTCCCTATACGCCCCGTAAAACCCTGCACTATCACCCGCGTTTCCTTCTTGAGTAGTATCGCCATACGCTCTTTCTCCTTTTTCAATACAAGCTAAGCTTGTAGCTCATTACACGTCTTCACCGCCAAATTCGCCGCATCATACAAAGAATCCGCCGTCAACAAATCTGTCCCGGATTCCCTCAGCATCTTCTGACCCAACTCCACATTCGTTCCAGACAATCTCACCACCACCGGAATCTTAATCTCAAGCGTCTCAAATGCCAACAAAACACCTTCTGCTATCCAGTCGCAACGGTTAATGCCCGCAAAAATATTTACCAATATCACACGCACATTCTCGTCATTCAATACCGCCCTAAACGCCTTAATCACACGCTGAGGGGACGCTCCTCCCCCAATATCAAGAAAATTCGCCGGACTGCCACCCGCCAACTTAATCATGTCCATGCTCGCCATCGCAAGACCCGCTCCGTTCACAATACAGCCAACACTGCCATCGAGCCCTATGTACGCAAGACCACGATCCATCGCATACGATTCCCTACGATCCTCCTGACTCTTATCCCGCAACTCCGATATATGAGGACGACGGAAAAGTGCATTCTCATCAAACGATACCTTCGCATCAAGAGCCAGAATCCTCTTGTCCGACGTCACCACCAACGGATTAATCTCAACCATAGACGCATCATACTCCACCACAACCCGATAACACGCCATCAGAATCTTTACCACCTCGTTCACTTGCTCTCCTAGACCCAGAGAAAAAGCTATCTCTCGCGCCTGAAAAGACTGCATACCCACCGCAGGATCAATCCTCAAACGCAAAACCGAATCAGGATCAGACTCAGAAACTTCCTCTATATCCATACCCCCAGACGACGACGCTATCAACATCACACGCTCAGACTGACGATCCATCACAAGACCCAAATAAAGCTCCCTCTCAATATCAAGTCCTTCCTCCACATAAAGACGATTAATCAATTTCCCCTTCTCATCCGTCTGCGGAGTCACAAGACGCTTCCCCAAAAGAGACTCCGCTATCTCACTCATCTCTTCGTCCGAAGAACACACCTTAATGCCTCCAGATTTGCCTCGACCCCCAGAATGCACTTGCGCCTTCACAACCCATCGATCCCCTCCTATCTCTTGCGTGCGGTACGCCGCCTGCTCAGGAGAATAGGCTAGGGCTCCCTTCGGAATAGGAACACCCAAATTAGCCAAAATCTCTTTCGCTTGATACTCGTGTATATCCATCCTCTCGCTCCTCTCAACTAAACAGAATTCTTGCTTATCGCCTCGTGTATCACCAACACATTCCTCGCCATCCGTTCCGAGGCCGCGTCTATCATCTTGCCGTCCACAGACGCCGCTCCCTTACCTTGTGCTTCCGCTTCCTTCAACGCAACCGTGATCCTTTGGGCTCGCGTCACCTCCGCTTCCGTCGGCGAAAATACTCCGTTCGCCAAATCAATCTGTGACGGGTGAATCGCCCACTTACCCTCAATCCCAAGTGCCGCTCCCCTTCGTGCCGCATCACAGAAACCATCCGGATCAGAAAAATCTCCAAACGGACCGTCTATCGGACGAAGACCATTCGCACGACACGCCACCGTCATTCTCGCAAGTCCATGGTGCCACTGATCCCCTGGATAATCAGGATTCAATCCCCCTATGTTCACCGTACGGGCCCGAAGACTCGCCGCATAATCCGCAACGCCAAAGTGCAACGCCTCAAGACGACCTCCACTCACGCTCTGATTATAAGACGCGATCTTTTCCACATTGCTCATACCAAGAGCCGTCTCGATCAATGCCTCCAAACCTATGCGAACCGTAAGCTTCTTAGCCTCCTCAATCTGACTCACCAAAGCTTCCACCATATACAAATCCGACGGAACCCCAACTTTCGGAACCAAAATCGTATCCAAATGATTGCCTGCCTGCTCCACCACATCCACCACATCCCTGTACATATAATGCGTGTCAAGACCGTTTATTCGCAATGACACCGTCTTGCCACGACCGCGCCAATCCATCTCGTTGAGCGCCTTTATCGCGTTTATACGTGCCTGCTCCTTCTCAGGAGGGGCTACCGCATCCTCCAAATCCAAAAAAACATAGTCCGCTTTCGAATCCAATGCCTTGCCCACCATATCCAAATTGGATGCCGGAACTGCCAATTCACTCCTCTGCAAACGAGTCTTGTTCGCCGTAAAAAGTGTGTAACTCATTTCTCTTCCTTCCCTTTTTTATCCCTAAAACCCCCCTTTTCTCTTTACTCTTTGCTCTTCTCTTTCTTACCCCCACCCAAACCTCCAAAAGAGGGAATTGCTTGCTTACACCATAAATTCACTTTTTGCAAGATTATTTTATTCTTACATGCCCTCACCACCGCCTATAATACTCCCTACACCCTCTGGCATACCAAGGATTGCATGACTTTCCGCATACTCTAAAATCTTCTTCGACACCGCCGCTGACGGGTTCGATGTATGACGCGTATCAAGATTTACATGCAAAAGTAACGTCTCAAAAGTACACGACAACCTTCCCGATCCCCCATAAAGACTATGAAAAAGATGCATCCTCTTACCCCCTCCTCC
>CAKMZR010000037.1 GCA_929200455.1 uncultured Alphaproteobacteria bacterium
CCTTCTCCGCAAATCCTATAACCCTCTCCAGAAAATCTTCGCCCCGCGTCCGCAATCCCTTGTCCTTGCGTACCCACGCCTCCATAGACGGCAATACCGTACTCCAAATATTCACCTCAGAATCCAACATCAATCCCAATCCCTCCGCCATCAACATCGTCTTTTCCAATAACAACAATTCCGGCTTCGGCGTCATCTGAAACTCCTTAAACCTCTCAAACATCTTCCCCAAAAGACGCGCTATCGATATATCCACAACCTCGTTCTCAAAAGCAGACTCTCCTATCGCTATCATCGCCTGCTTAAATCTTTGCTTGTCCACATGAACAGGCAACATGCCCGCCTGCTCGTGCACTTCCACCAACTCCTCGTAGTCTTGTCGCATAAAACTCGACAACATAAGTCCCAAATAACGCTTCCTCTTCCGGTCTATCCTCCCCATAATCCCAAAATCTACAGGACATATCCTGCCCGCTCCATCCACAAAAACATTGCCAGGATGCAAGTCCGCATGGAAAAATCCATCCCGAAACGCCTGAAGAAAAAATATCTCCGCACACCTTGCCAATAACTCGCCATCATCCAATCCCAGACGACGCCGACCCTCCTCATCGTCTATCCTCACACCCTCAACCCACGTGCAGGTCATCACCTTCTCATTCGTCAAAGACCACTTCACCTTCGGCACAAATATATGAGAATCTCCTCGGAAATTCATACGAAGCTCCGCAGCTGACGCCCCCTCGCGACGCAAATCTAACTCTCCCGACGTCCAAGACGCAAACTCATCCACCATACGCCTCAAATTCAAACGCCGCAAACGCGGCACAAGACGCTCCACACACCACGCCACATCATAAAAAAATCTTATGTCACGCGAAAATTTCTCCACAATACCGGGACGCAAGACCTTCACCGCAACTTCCTCTCCCTCGTGCGTCGTACCTCGGTGAACTTGTGCCACAGAAGCCGCTCCCACAGGATCGCGTGACAAAGTACTGTACAACTCCCGCCAGTCCTTCCCAAAACTCTCAGAAATCACCCCCTCCACCTCCTCAAATGACACGCCCTCCAAACCACTTTGAAGGCGACGCAGAGAATCCGTCAAATCTCGGCCCAACAGATCAGACCTCACAGACAACCCCTGACCGAGCTTTATAAAACTCGGTCCCAACTCCTCCAAACAACAACACAACCTCTCCCCTTCTCCCTTGCCAGAACACAAACGCCTCGAACGAAAGCCACCCAAAAATTCCAACACAAATACATAAAAATATGACAAACCAAGTCGCCTAAATACCCATCCACAATCCCACTTTCGCAAACTTCTCAGCAATAACCACCCATACCATACACTCCTCATCAACCCTCACCACCAGACTTGTGCAATACCAACTCCTTCTCGTTGTAAAGGGACAAACTCGGAAAGGCAAAGGACGCTCCGTGCTCATCCTCCACAATCTCCTTCACCCTCAACAATAACCTCTCCTTCACATCCATCCATTCCAAATAATCAGCTGTCTTCGCAAAACATACCAGCTTCATGTTCACTGAAGAATCTCCAAAATTATCCAACCTCACCATACACGTCGCCTCATCTTCTCCCAGAAAATCTTCACTCTCCCTTATGTACATCCACACAGCATCCCGTATCCCGCGTAATGCCGACGCTCCCGTGCGGTACTCCAACCCCAAATCCCACATAATCCGACGGTGCGGCTTGCGCGTCAAATTCGTCGAAACCGCTCCCGCTATAATCCCATTCGGAATATATGTCGGCGTCATGTCAAATTGCTCCAACAAAGTCGAACGCAAATTCACCTGCTTCACCGTACCCACAACGCCCCCCACCTCCACCACATCCCCCTCCTTCAGTCGCTTCTCCAAAATAATCAACAGTCCCGATATCAAATTCGAAAACAAATCTTGCGCCCCAAGACCCACCGCTATACCCAACAAACCAAAACTTCCCAAAATCGGAGCTATCGCCAGTCCCCAGTGATCCAAAATAATACTCAGCCCCAAAAATATACCCAGTCCACTCACGATCTTCTCACTCCAATTCAATGGCAAGCCCGTCAATGACGACAGACGATCCAAAAAAAAGTACTCCACCCACGACGTCGCCACCATCATCCCAGATACAATAAAAAAGGTCGCAACACCCTTCAAATAAAGTACCTCCACATAACTGCGTCCCAACGCCAACACAGGCGATGACACCAAACTCGAAACACCAAAACCCAACATCCACATGCCCTGAACAATAAGACGCCTACCCGCAGGCCTCATAACATGCGAACCCACCCGCTCAAAAATACCACACAACAATCCAGACAATAATCGCGTGCTCAAAGGCAAACTCAAAAGTACCAAAAATGATACCCCCAAATACACTATCCAATCATGCTCACCGTCCAACGCAAGTATCTCTAGAAAATGATTCACTTCCATATCTCTTCTATCCGATAAAAATCTCTCACCTCAGGCCGAAACAAATGAACCACAATGTCTCCCCCGTCTATCACAACCCAGTCCCCAGAACTCAAACCCTCCACCAACGGCTTCCTGCCCCTAACAGACCCTATCGCCTCCACCACAGATTCCGCCATCGCAATCACCTTACGCGGAACTCCGCCGCTCGCAACCACCATCACGTCCGCAAATGACGACTTCTCGCCTATCATCAATACCTCTATATCATCACCCTTCATACCATCCAATACCTCCACCACCTTCGACAATACAGACTCATAACCATCCCCACCCTCTGCCAATAATTCACTTTCCAACTTCTCTCATTCCTTCTCCATACGTAACTCCGTAGACGACGCAGGGTGAAATCCTACCCGCAAATGCGTCCACAAAAATATACCCTCCCCCCCCAATCCCAATCCAAAATCTCTAAAACCCCTGTAGCCACGACGACCATACACCGCTCCCTTGCTCCTCATCAACCTAAGTCCATCCGACCTTCCTCGCGATACCACAACTATGTCTACCTCACCCATAAAATCTCGCCAACGATACCACGAACTCAACTCCAAAAAATTATCAACGCCCATCACCCACACAAATCCTACTCCTCCAAAACTCTTACGCAAACGCCTCATCGTCTCAAGACTATAACACGCTCCCACATCCTTCTCAATCTCACAAACCCTACGACCTCGCTTACCATCCAAAAATCTTCTCGTCGCTTCAAACCTTCGACCATAACTGCAACCGTCCACACGAAACTTCCAACGGTGTCGCCACGAAACAATCCACCAAGTCTCTCGAAAAGAAAAAAACTTCCGCACACGCTCCCCCACATAATCATGTCCCTCATGTGGCGGATCAAAACTTCCTCCCAATAAACCCACATAACCTCGACTCCGACGCCACCTTCCCGCCAACGTCACGCCCGACACTGACCCTCTCCCTCCACCCGGTACTGCATCGTCGTCATCTGCTCCAATCCCACAGGACCCCGAGCATGAAGCCTTCCCGTCGCTATACCCATCTCCGCTCCCAAACCCAACTCACCCCCGTCCGCAAACTGTGTCGACACATTATGCATCGCTATCGCACTCTTCACCTCCCTCATAAACTTCAACGCTCGCGGCTTATCCTCACTCACAATACAATCCGTATGTCCACTCCCGTACATGTTCACATGAGATATCGCTCCCTCCACCCCATCCACCACCTTCAAAGACAATACCGCTTCCAAATATTCCGTACTCCAGTCACTTTCTTCCGCTATACCCAGCTTGTCAAGTCCTACCCACTCACGCGAACGCTCGCAACCGCGAACCTCACACCCCAAACCCACCATACGATCCACAAGAATAGGCACAAACTCTTCCGCCAAAACACTGTCCACCAGCACCGTCTCCGTCGCCCCACAAATCGCAGGACTTCGCATCTTACCGTTCTCCACAAGAGCCAGGGCCTTCTCCACATCCGCTCCCCCGTCCACATACACATGACACAATCCAGACAAATGACCAAATACAGGAACCCTGCTTTCTGCCATCACCCTCGAGACCAAACCCTCACCCCCCCTCGGAATCACCACGTCCAACAAACCTTGTGCACGCAACATACCGCCCACAAATGCACGATCCGTACTCCTCACCATCACAAAACAACCCGCCTCAAGGCCCGCACTTCGCCAACCCTCACAAAACAAATCATACAACTTACGTGCACTCGACGCACAATCACTCCCAGGACGCAACATCACCCCATTGCCGGACTTCGCACATAAACCCAACACATCCAGTGTCACATTCGGTCGCGACTCGTAAATCATGCCCACCATCCCTATCGGCACACGAACCCTCCGAACCCTCATCCCATTTGGACGACTCCAACTGTCTATCTCACTCCCCACAGGATCCGGTAGATCCTTCACCCGATGCAACGACAACGCACCTCCCTCAACACGAGAACGATCCAACGTCAAACGCTTAATCTTTGCTCCGCTCACGCCTCCCTCTCGTGCTCGCTCCACGTCGCCTCCATTCACCTCCAGAATCTCATCACAACCGTCAAGAATACACTCCGCTGCTCGAGACAAGCCCGCATCCTTACGCTCGCGATCCAAAAGTGACATAAACACCAAACCCTCACGCGCTCGCTCAAGCTGACTTCGTACAAGAATTTCTGCCTCACCCTCCTTCAATCCCTTACTCTCCAACACCTGTCTCTTCCTTCCTGCTCACGGACTCAACCACCTCTTACCCCCGCCCTTGTAATGCTCACACTTCCAAAACGGTATATCCGTCTTCATCACATCCATCGCATAACTCGCCGACGCAAAGGCATCCTTCCGATGACGAGACAATGTCAAAACCATCACAATCTGAGAACCCACCTCCAAATTCCCATAACGATGAATCAAAGCACAGTCCTCTATATCATACCTCGCACGCAAATCCATCTCAAGACCCGCCAACGCCTTCTCGCTCAATTCCTCGTGATGCTCCAATTCCAAAGCCTCCAGCTCCCCCTCCTCTCCCTCTCCACGCACCAATCCCACAAAACAACACACCGCTCCCACATCCTTGCGAACACCTCGCAAAATCCTCAACTCCTCCTCCGTATCAAAATCTTCTCGCTGAACTCTCGACACCATATCCGCCTCACGCAGAAAAAAATTCATCATAATGAAACAGTGAAGACACAGAACGACCCGCCTCAACCCTTATAATCGCCTCGCCCAAAAGTCGCGATACACACACCTGCTCTATCTTCTTACTCCGCGAGGCTTCCTCACTCTGTCCTATCGAATTCGTAATCACCAACCTGTCCAAAGAAGACCGCTCCACCGCTGCACACGCTCCCTCCGACAAAACACCATGCGTCACAAAAGCCGACACACTCTTCCCGTCCTTCGCCAACAAAGCCGCCGCCGCATGACACAAGGTTCCCGCAGAATCCGCTATGTCGTCTATCAATATACAATGCTTCGACTTCACCTCACCTATAATGTTCATCACCTCAGACTCTCCCGGCTTCGAACGCCTCTTGTCTATAATCGCCAAATCCACTCCCAAGTGGGCCGCATACTGCCTCGCACGTGCAACACCCCCCACATCCGGCGACACAATCACACAATTACTCAACTCTCCCACAAAACGATTCTTAATCGCATTCATCAATACAGGGCGCGAAAACAAATTGTCCGTCGGAACCTCAAAAAAACCTTGAATCTGTGCCGCGTGCAAGTCCAACGTCAATACACGGTTCGCTCCCGCCGTCTCTATCAAATTCGCTACCAGCTTCGCCGTTATCGGACTCCGTGCCCCCGTCTTCCGATCCTGTCTCGCATAACCATAGTACGGGATAACCGCCGTAATCCTACGCGCAGAACCTCGACGCAACGCGTCCATGATCACCAATAACTCCATCAAATGTGAATCCGCAGGATTCGATGTCGACTGAATCACAAAACAGTCTTGGCCCCGAACATTTTCCAAAATATCCACCATAATCTCACCATCTCGAAACCTCTCCAGCTTCCGAGCCGCCAAATTCTCATTCGCGTAACCTCCTATCGCCTTCGCCAACAACTCGTTCGAACTTCCCGATATCAAAAGCATCCTGAATTAACCTCCATAACGTACCTCTTCATACACTTTCCCCAAATCTCCTCCCCAATCCCCACGGTACTTCTCTAATAACACATCCGACGGACTCTTCCCACCCTCTATCGTCTCCCATACACCCTCCAAATACTGTCGCTCATCCTCTCCCCCCCCATCCAACCTACCACGACGCTTCAATCCCTCATCCGCATACTCCATCACCTCCCTCAACCATAACCTCACCTCGCGACCACGATACAAAGAACGCAAACCCTCCCTCGGAATACGTGACGACAAATCATCCAACTCCTCAGTCCTTCAACCAGTCGTACACCCCATCCAATACTCCATCATCATACAACAAACCCACCCACAACGACGGCAGTCCGCACAAACCAAACAACATACCCGCATCCGCCCCTCGCATCTCTATATACCTCTTCAAACGCACATCAGGAAAGGCAACAGACACATGATCCTCCCAATCTTCGCGCGACGCATACTCCCCCTCAAATCCTTTCAACCTGCCCTCCATCAAATCCAAAAAACTACCGCCAGAAACATCACACACCTTATCCCCACGACGCAAAAAATACATCGGAACAACATCCACCAAATAATCTACCCACGACGAAAACCCAAAACCCTCCCCAAATACCGACTCCACAAGACCACAACGTGCACGATCCACATCCCTCCACACATGCAAACGAAAACTCTGCATCCCTGAATCCTTACCCTCAAAAAAAGGAGAATTCGCAAACAACGCTCCCACCATCCCCTGCAACGCCATCCCCACACGCATCTTCTTCCTCATATCCTCCTCAGAACCATAATCCAAATTCACCTGAACCGTACAACTACGGTGCATCATCATAAGACCTCGGCTTCCCACTCGAGGCATATAATTCCTCATAATCCCATAACGCTCCTTCGGCATAAACGGCATCTCTTCGTGAACCCACTCAGGCGCAAAACCCAATCCCAAAAAACCTATCCCCAAGGCTCGACCCTCCCGCACCACATCACGCAAATGTTCCCGAGTCTCACGACACACGCCATGCAAATCAGTCTGCAACGCTCCAGACAACTCCAACTGACCAGACGGCTCCAACGTTATCGCTCCCCCTCCATCATGCGTCAAACCCACCACATTCTCTCCCTCATACTTCTCCTTCCATCCACAACCACAAAGCCTCTTCAATAACGTCTCTATGTCCCGACCGTCTTCCCTCCTGTACGCTATCGGATCATGTGTCTCCTCATCAAACAAAAACTTCTCGTGCTCAGAACCTATCTTGTACAAACTATGCGGCTTACAACCACCCTCAAACCACAAAAGACCATCCTCGCGCGTCCATTTCTCGTCACTCATCTCTTCAAGTCCTCTATCAGCTTCGTCGTCGATATGCCCTCCTCAAGCGGCAATATCTCTATCCGACCTCCCCACTCTTTCACCTCCTCGTAGCCAACCACATCCTCCTCCCGATAATCCCCCCCCTTAAACACAATATGAGGACGGTGCAACACTATCTTCCGTAACGGCGTCTCTTCCTCAAAACTTAAAACTCCATCCACACAACCCAACGAACCCACAACCTCCATACGCCTCTGAAGACTATTCACAGGACGACCCTCTCCCTTCAACATCTTCACAGACAAATCACTGTTCAAACCCACAACAAGACGATCACAAAACTCTCGAGCACTCCTCAACATCCTCACATGACCCGCATGCAAAATATCAAAACATCCATTCGCAAAACCTACCACCAAACCCCTAGACCTCCACTCTTCCCAACGTACACTCAAACGCTCATCTCCGCTCACACAAGAATCAAATCCTCCTCCACGAAGCTCAGACAAACTCACACGCGCCGTACCCGCCTTACCCACAACCACACTCGCAGCCTTATTCGCCAAACAAGCAGAGCGAAACGGCGACAATCCACCCGCCAAACCCGCAGAAAATACCGCAAGAACCGTGTCTCCCGCTCCCGCAACATCATACACTTCCCGAACCTCATCCCTTATCTCATGATAACCATCTCCATCAACCCATATCATCCCCTCTTCAGACAATGTCGCCAAAACACCTCCCACATCTCCCTCCCTCATCAGCACACGAGCCGCCTCCACCACACCCTCACGATCCTCACACCCATAACCCGTCGCCTCACGCAACTCTCCGCGATTCGGCGTCAACACATCCGCTCCCCCGTAAAAACCATTCCCCTTCGGATCCACCACAACCTTCACTCCACAAAACTTCGCCTCCCTTATCAACTCACCCGCAACCCCTCCCCAAAGAACTCCCTTCCCATAGTCCGACAACACCAAGACTCCACATCCCTCCAGCAATTCCTTCACACAATCCTGCAACCACAACACACTCTCAGCACTCAAAGCCTCACACTCCTCCTCGTCCACACGCAAAATCTGCTGCGTCCCGGAACGAAAACGCGTCTTCGTCGTCGTCTTCCGACCCGCCTCTCGGCGAAGACAACTCTTCTGCAATCCCAATGCCTCAAGCTTCCTAAAAATCTCTTCCCCCGCCTCATCATCTCCCACGACACTCACATGCAATACCTCACACCCAAGTCCGCACAAATTGTTCACCACATTACCACTCCCTCCCAACATCTCTCGTGAAGTCCCCACCTCCAACACAGGAATCGGTGCCTCAGGAGAAAGCCTGCTCACCCCTCCCTCCACATACCTATCCAACATCACATCTCCCACACACAACACCCGACCCGTCCCCAAACGCTCTATCTCTTCCTCACCTCGCTTCATCTCAATACTTCCTGCAAAAAACAACGCAAATCTAACGTCTCATAATCTATAAAACTTTCCTCCCCATCCTTCACCTCAGGAACTCCATCTCCATCCTCATCGCTCTTCACCCATACCGTACTCATACCAGCCTTCGCCATACTCACCAAATTACACGGCAAATCATCAAACATCACACCCTCACCTCCTCTCACTCCCATCTCTTCCATAAACCTCGCACGAGACTCCTCCATCGGCTTGGGGAACCAATCACTACGCTCTATGTCAAATATACCCTCAAACATACCCTCCATGCCTATCCGACCCAATACCCGCTCCGCGTGCGATAAAGGTCCATTCGTGTATATCAATAAACGATAATTCATGCCCCCCAACTTCAACAAACAACGACACAATTCATCATCCCTCTTCAAAACACCGTAATCAATCTCATGGATGTAATCCATAAACGCCTCAGGAGCCACTCCATGCTCCTCCATCAACCCCCTCAACGTCGTACCATAACGGTGAAAATAATCCTTCCTCATCTTACGTGCGTCCTCCTCCTCCAAACCCAAATAAGACACAATAAACGACGTCATACGATCTCCAACCTGCTTAAAAAGTGACGCCTCACCATCGTACAGCGTATTATCCAAATCAAATACCCACGTACCCCTCTCCAGCAACTTCTCCATCAACTTTTCCTATCCTATATAAGTACCACCACCCAAGTCCGTAAATAACTCCAAAAGTATCGTCCTCGGATGCCGCCCGTCCAAAACCACAGACGCCTCCACGCCTCCATCTCGAACCGCAGAAATACATGTCTCCACCTTCGGCAACATGCCTCCCGTTATCACACCCTCCTCTATCAACTTCCTCGCAGATACCGTGTCCAGTCTCGAGATCAATTCTCCTCCCTTATCCTTCACTCCCTCCACATCCGTCAACATCAACAACCTCTTCGCCTTCAACGCACCCGCCAACGCTCCTGCCATCGTGTCTCCGTTCACATTGTATGTCCTTGCATCATCTCCATATGCCAACGGTGCGACCACAGGAATCATACCCTCCTCCGTCAAGACCTCTATAAGATGAGAATCTATCTCCTCAACCTCTCCAACATAGCCCAAATCTATCTCTTCCCCTCCTTCCCCTTTCATCTTCATCCCACGAGCCCGTACAAGCCCTCCATCCTTGCCGCTCACCCCCACCGCCTTCACGCCACCCCTCATCAAATCCACCACGATCCTCTTGTTCACCCTACCAGACAAGACCATCTCCGCCACATCCACCGTCTCCTCATCACTGTAACGCAAGCCCCGCTCAAAACGAGTCTCTATACCCATCGTTCCCAACATCTCCCCAATCTCAGGACCTCCGCCGTGCACCACAACAACCTTCACACCACACTGGTGCAACAACAAAACACTCGACACAAAATCAGATGAACGATCATCTCCCATCGCATGTCCACCATACTTAATCACCACATACTCACCCTTATAACGCTGCATGTACGGCAACGCCTCCACTATCATCTCAGCCTTCTTCAACCAGTCGCGACGCTTCGTCACCTCCAAAACCACACGCTCCTTCATAATACCTGACCTATCTTCTCCCGCAATTCCTCAAATCCTCGACCCTTCAACGCACTCCCCCCCAACACCTCAGGACGCGCCGCCGTATGCTTCTTCAACTCCTCCTCCGTCAATCGCTTACGCTCCTCAAATCCATAACCCCGCAACTTGTCAGACTTCGTCAAGACAACACGGTAGCCAACCCCTCCCTCGTCCATCAACCCCATCATCTCACGATCTCCTTCCTTCAAGCCAAAACGACTGTCCACCAACAAACATACCTCTCGCAACTCTCGACGTCCCCTCAAATATCCCCTCACAAGCTTCTGCCAACGCGAACTCTCCGACTTCGGGGCCACCGCATAACCATAACCCGGCATGTCCACCACCCTCACATCACGACCTCGAAAAAAATTTAATGCCTGAGTCCTACCAGGCGTACGGCTCGTCCTTGCATATTTACCACCCAACAATCCATTAATCAAACTCGACTTGCCCACATTCGAACGTCCCACAAATCCTACCTCAGGAATACCTCCCAATAACGATACCAATCCAGACAACTCCACCACTGAAATCTCATACGACCACGAACTCTTCCACCACTCTTTCTCCCCTGCCCCAGATACTTCCATCTCAAAATGTCCTCATCATAGCACGCTCACTCAATGCCGCTCCTCGCGCCAGCTCATCCACCGCCAAATTATGCTCGTCCTCATCATGCGCCTTCACCCAACGCCACTCCACTTCATGACAACGCGACAATTCCAACAAAACCTCCCACAAATCACGATTCTTCACCCGCTTCTTCGATGACGTCCTCCAACCTCGCGCCTCCCAACCCTCTATCCACTCTTCCATTCCTCGCCTCACATACTCACTGTCCGTCACCAATGTCACACGGGAACGCCTCTTCAACGCTCGCAATCCCTCTATCGCCGCCAATAACTCCATACGCTGATTCGTCGTCTCCACCTCCCCTCCACTCAACTCCTTCTGCTCCCCCCTCCACATCATCCTCACTCCCCAGCCCCCAACACCAGGGTTGCCTAAACACGAACCGTCCGTGTATATCAATACCCGTTCCTCTTCCAGAACCATCTCTAGTGCGCCAATATCTGACTCAAAAATAACTTCGTGCGATCCGACTTCGGTGACGTGAAGAATTTATCCGGCGTGTTCACCTCCACTATCTCCCCCTCGTCCATAAATATCATATGATCCGCTACACGCTTCGCAAAGCCCATCTCATGAGTCACACACAACATCGTCATACCACTCTCCGCCAACTCCACCATCACATCCAATACCTCCGAGATCATCTCAGGATCCAACGCAGACGTCGGCTCATCAAATAACATCACTCGCGGATTCATACACAACGAACGCGCTATCGCAACTCGCTGCTGCTGTCCTCCTGATAACTGTCCAGGATACTTCAACGCCTGCTCCGGAATCTTTACCCGCTCCAAGTACTCCATCGCTCGCTCTTCCGCTTCCTTCTTCTTTATCTTACGTACCCATATCGGCGCCAACGTACAGTTCTCCAAAACCGTAAGATGAGGAAATAAATTAAAATGCTGAAATACCATCCCCACCTCACTCCTCACAGCCTCTATGTTCTTCAAATTGCCCGTCAACTCTATGCCGTCCACAATAATATCACCCTGCTGATGCGGCTCCAAACGATTAATACACCTTATCATCGTCGACTTACCACTGCCACTCGGCCCCACGATCACCACTCGCTCCCCCTTCTTCACCTCCAAGTCAATACC
>CAKMZR010000038.1 GCA_929200455.1 uncultured Alphaproteobacteria bacterium
CCCGAAGGGAGCAACGGAGGGCAAGTATGAAGTGCAAGCAAGAGCACAGAGGTCTTTTTCCGCGAGGAAGGAAGTTTCGATCCAGAGTGAGGAGAAGTGGTGTACGGAGCGAAGAGCAAGTAAGGAGCAACCATTTTTGAGGGTATTCTCGACGAGTTGTTGTTGTACGCAAGCGAAGGCGTAGGGAGCCATGGCGTGGTCTCCGTCAAGGATGATGACGGCGGGAGTTTTGAGGGAGACGGAAGGATTGGGATTTGGGTTGATGTGGCCATTTTTGAGTCCGTTGAGGTATCCGGGGAGTCGGAAGAGTCCGTGAGAGTGTGAGTGGTCGCGTTCTGCGAGCATCATATTGTGTGCGACGGCTTGGGCTTGTTCATTTGAGCATCCGCAAGCGAGGAAGGCTTTGATGGCGAGTTCGTGTCCTTCATTGAGGGAGAGTGTGAGTGTATTTTGAGACATGATGCGTTATCCGTTGGCTATGTGTTGAGAGATTGAGGGGTGGCAAGAGCAAGGAATGATTTCTGTATTTCGATTGTGTTGTGCGAGTTTTTCGGCAAGAGGCGAGAGGGTTTTTGAGGGAGCGGTTGTGAGGAAGACGATATTTCGGGTTGAGGAAGGGAGGGCGGATATATCGTTGAGGGGCAGGGCGGAGACGGGAGTTCTTAGGGCGTCTCTTCTTGCGAATTCGAAGAAGGATGGGGGAATGTCGGGTGAGTGCAGGATGATGTCTGCATTTTGCATGCGTTGGACGGCACGCACGGAGAGCATGTCTGGTTGTTTGCACGCGGAAATGATGGAGACGAAGGGGGTGTTTTTTGGGAAGGAGGATGCGAAGGTTTTGAGGGTGTTTTGGATGAGTTGTCGTGCTTTGAGGTAACGTTTTTGTTTCCAGAGTTGGAAGGGAGATGAGAAGACGACCCATTCCCAGAAGTGTCGTTTGAGTTCATCTGGGATGGATGAGGAGACTTTTTTTCTGAATTCTGCACACAAGAGTGCGAAGTTTCCGAGGGAGTGTTCGAGGGCGTGTTCGAGATTATTTTTGATATAGCGGGCGATGACGGGCGATGTTCCCTCAGTCCCGATGGCAACGACAACGGGGTCACGGTCGACGAGGGCGGGCATGATGGAGTTGCTGAGACTTGGTTTGTCGACGACATTGATGGTTTGAGCGTTGGAAGCGGCGTGTATGAAGATGCCATTGATTCCGGCACAAGGAGTGGCGGCAAAGACAAAGTCTGCTTTTTGGGCGAGATTTTCGTCATAGACGGTATTGGCGTGAGAGATGAGATTTTTTTGGAGGTAAGAGGCGAGTTCGTCTGAGAGGGAGGGGGCCATGACGGTGATGTGGGCTTGGGACTTGAGGAGGAGTCGTACTTTTTGGGCGGCTTGTTCGCCGCCGCCTGCGACGAGGACGGAACGGTTTTGGGTATCGAGGAAGAGAGGGAAGTAACGCACGTATTTTTTGGGATTGGGGTTGGATAATGGGGAAACACATCATAGAGGTTTGGCAGATATTTGCAAGGGGTAGGAGTGCGTGTGTGTATTTTTTTGCGTAGAGGGTTTGCAGTTTGGGGATAATGTTCTATAAAGGTTTTGGTGAGCGGTCGTGGCGGAATTGGTAGACGCGCAGCGTTGAGGTCGCTGTGAACGAGAGTTCGTGGAAGTTCGAGTCTTCTCGACCGCACCATAAGAGGGGTATTTATTTTTTAGGAGGAGAGTGAGATGTTGTCACGCAGGGTGAGGAAGATACTGTCGGGTTACGAGAGTGAGGGTGCTGGGGTGAAGCAGAAGTTGGCGTATTTGTTGGGTCACGGTCGTTTGGGAGGGAGTGGAAAGCTGTTGATTTTGCCTGTGGATCAAGGGTTTGAGCATGGTCCTGCGAGAAGTTTTTCTGCGAATGAGAGGTTTTATGATCCGCATGAATTGTTTCGTTTGGCGGTTCGGGGGCGTGTGAGTGGTTTTGCGGCTCCTCTTGGTCTTTTGTCGAGTGGAGCGGAGAGTTTTGCGGGTGAGGTTCCTTTGATTTTGAAGTTGAATTCGTCGAATTCTTGGTCTGTGGAGAAGGATCAGGCGTTGACGGGCAGTGTGGAGGATGCGTTGCGTCTGGGGTGTGTGGGTATAGGTTTGACGGTTTATCCTGGATCTGATCATTATGTGGAGATGTTGGAGGAGGCACGAGATTTGATAAGCGAGGCACGGAGTTGTGGTCTTGCGAGTGTGGTGTGGTCTTATCCTCGAGGAGGAAATTTGGACAAGGCGGGAGAGACGGCTCTTGATGTGACGGCGTATGCGGCACACATGGCGTGTTTGTTGGGAGCTCATATTGTGAAGGTGAAGCCTCCGAGTGCACATATAGCCCAGACGGAAGCGTTGAAGATGTACGAGGGTATAGGGAAGACGAGTCTGCGTGAGAGGATTGCCCACGTGGTTCAGAGTTGTTTTCAGGGACGTCGTTTGGTGGTTTTTTCGGGTGGGGCTGCGAAGGGGGAGAAGGAGTTATTGGATGAGATTCGGGAGATCGCCCTTGGTGGAGGGAGTGGTTCGATAGTGGGTCGAAATGCGTTTCAAAGGGAAGAGGGAGAGGCGTTGCGTTTGTTTAAGGAGATAGAGGGAATTTATCGTTCTTCTTGTTTGTAGAGTTGGAGACGTTCCCAAAGGATGATGGCGACTTTTCTTGCGAGGTTTTCGGGTTTATTTCCGCCTGAGTAGCCTCCGAGTGAGAAGTTGTGTCCGAGGACTTTATGGCATGGCACGATGAAGATGTAGGGATTGCGTCGCATGGCCCCGCCGACGGCTCGAGGAGGTCCGAGCTGTCCGTAGCTGGCGGAGTTTCCATAGGGCAGATCGAGGAGTTTTTCTCTTATTTTTTTGTCGAAGGGGGTTCCTTGATTTTCGATTTGTATGGTGGGAGAGTCTTTTAGGTTGAAGATGTGTGATGCGGGTGAGGGTGTATTTGAGGGGTATGAGTCTAGATAGGATGTGAGGGTGACGGTGTTTTGGTAGCCTTCTGTGTGGCAGTAGCCGAAAGGCGTGGGGATGGAAGTGTGCCAAGGATTTGGCTTGGAACCTGAGGGCTCTACGAGGGATACGCGTCGGAGGTAAGAAGGAGGGTTGCTATCGAAGAAGGCGGAGGTGGGGTAGAGGGCGTTGAACGATTGTTTTTCGATGGATGGAAGGGAGAGGAGGCATTGGACGAGATAATTTTCGTGTTGAGAGGGTATGTCAGCCCATGAGGAGACGGCTTGGATATATTTTGTTTCTGAGAGATTGGAAGCAAGGGCTTGTTCTTTGAGGTTGGGGAGGGATTGCCACGTATGGCAATATTTTTGTGATGCTGCCATGAGGATGAAGGATGGGAGGAGTTGGTGGTATACTTTGCATTGGTTGATGAGTTGTTCTGTCATGGTGTGTTCCTAGGAGTAAGCGACGAGGAAGTCGAGGATGGTGAGGGTGAGACTTTCGATGTAGAAGTAGGAGAAGCTGTCGACGATGAAGGGTGGTTCTGCTTCGAGTTTGAGAATGGGGATTAGGCTTTGGTAGATCATGAGTAGGAGGGCGGCAAGAGCGTAAGTTTTGGCGAATCCGATGATGATGCTGCCGAAGGATCGTTCAAAGATTTTGAACTGAGTATTTTGCGAGGGAATGCTGGCGATTCTTCTGAGGAAGAAGGCGATGACGAGGAAGGAGAGTATGAGTATGGAGATGAAAGTGAGCACGGGAGCGAAGAATGCGAGGGAGAGGATTTCTTCATCTGGGAAGAGTGAGACGAGGATATCGAGGAAGACATCTGTGAGGGCTGAGGTTGCGGCTTGAGCGATGAAGAAAGCGGCGGCCCAAGAAGCGATGGAAGCGACTTCGTAGAGGATTCCGCGTCTGAGCGAGAGCAAAGCGAAGATGGCGGCGATGAAGAGGAGGATAAAATCGAAGGAAGATAGGGACATGATACGCGTTTTCAGGAAAAGAGTTCTTGGAGAGTGTTGATGTTTTGGGCGAAGGTTGTGGAGATGTTGATGTGTGAAGATTTTTTTTGTTTAGGGATGAGTGCGTTTGAGAAGCCTAATTTTGAGGCTTCGCGAAGTCTTGTGTCTGTGTGAGAGACGGTTCTGACTTCGCCTGTGAGTCCTGTTTCTCCGAATATGATGGTGTTGTCCGGTAGGGGTTTTCCGATGAGAGCGGATACGAGAGCGGAGCAAGCGGCAAGGTCAGCGGCGGTTTCTGAGATTCGGAGTCCGCCAACGACATTGAGGTAGACATCGCTTGACGAGAGCAGGTAGCCGGCCCGGGTTTCGAGTATAGCAAGAATCATGGCGAGTCGATTGGAGTCCCACCCGACAACAGCACGCCTTGGAGCGGAAAAGGGGGAGGGTGCGACGAGGGCTTGTATTTCGACGAGTACGGGTCGCGATCCTTCCATTCCTGCGAACACGGCGGTTCCTGGTACATTTTTTTGTCGTGCAGAGAGGAAGAGTTCGGAAGGGTTGGGGACTTGTTGGAGTCCTTTTTCTGTCATGTCGAAGACGCCGATTTCGTCGGTAGCCCCGAAGCGATTTTTGGAGCTTCGTAGGATTCGGAAGTGGTGGCCTTTTTCGCCTTCGATGTAGAGTACGGTATCGACCATATGTTCAAGGACGCGAGGTCCTGCGAGGGAGCCGTCTTTTGTCATATGACCGATCATGATGAGGGCACACCCTGATTTTTTGGCAAAAGAGATGAGGATTTGGGCAACAGCCCGTACTTGGGAGACGGTGCCAGGAGCGGATTCGATGCCGTTGACGAACATGGTTTGGACGGAATCGATAATGAGGAGTTGGGGGGAGTGAGGTTTTGAGACGAGGGAGAGGATGTCATTGACGTTGGTTGCGGCGACGGCTTGGAGTTGAGGGGTATCTTGGAATCCGAGTCTTCTCGCACGGAGTGCGATTTGGTCGATAGCTTCTTCTCCTGAGACGTAGAGAGTGGGGAGTTGGTGAGAGATGAGGGAAGCGATTTGTAGGATGAGGGTAGATTTTCCGACGCCGGGTTCTCCGCCGATGAGAGAGACGGAGCCTGAGACGATTCCGCCTCCCATGACGCGGTCGAATTCTTGGATTTGGGTTGAAGTTCTTGGAGGAGGAGAGATGTGTGTGTCGAGAGTGATGGCTTGTAAGGAGGAATTTTTTTGTGATTTTTTTTGTGTTCCGGAGCCTGGAGTTTGAGTGGGAATGACTTCTTCGATGATGGTATTCCAATTTTGGCAGCCGGAACACTGACCGCTCCACCGTAAGGAGACGGTTCCACAATTTTGGCAGACGTAGCGTTGAGAAGGAGCGGGCACGGTTTTGGTTATTTTTTGGAAAGCATGGAAGGGTCGAGGGGTTGAGGAAGTTTGTAATTGACGATGACGACGTGACCATCTTTGAGGGGTTCAGCGATGGGTTTAGCGAGGATGATGTTGTCATTTACGGATTCGACGATGGCGACGGGGATATCGGGAGGCATGGTGAATCCTTGTCCGGAGGTTGTGAGTTGTTGTCCGACGGAGAAGGAGTGGTGAGAGGGAACGAGAGAGAGTCTGAGATGTTTGCTGTTGGAGCCTTCGAGCAGAGCATTTTCGCGTTGCCACCTGCTGATGACGGGAATGACGCTATTTGCGTCATTGATGAGGATGACGCGGCTCCAGTGTTTATCGACGCTTGTGATTCTGCCTGCGAGTGCATTTTTGGAGAGCACGGCATGTCCGACTTCGACGCCTTGAGCGGAACCGACATCGACGAGGAGGGAACGGGCGAAGACGCCGCTTGTATCGGCGAAGACGCGGGCGGAGACGTAGGACGAGGCGTATTCTCTTGGGAAGTTGAGAAGTTTTCGCAGGGAACGATTTTCTTCTTCGAGGTTATTGGAGTGATTTTCGAGGTATCTTAGGCGAGAGTTTTCTTGTTCGAGGGAGGCGAGTTGTTCACGAATGAAGATCCAAGAGGAGAGGGTTTCTTTTCCATTTTGGAAGGAATGGGAGATGTGGGAGATGGAGGCATTGATGGGAGCGAGTACGCTAAGGATGTGGTTTGAGAGGTCATCTCTCCAGTCGTTTCGGATATATTGGAGGGTGAGCAAGCCGAGGGCGAGTATCATGAGGACAGCGAAAGTGATTTGCTGAGGCAATGTCCGAGCGGGGTCGGAGAGTATGTGCAATACGCGTGGCTTCGGGCGGGGTGCCATTGTCTATATATTCCTTGTATAAATACGCCCCATCTATATATATTTTCTTTTTTACAAAGCACGAGAGGGGGCGTGTACACTTGTTCTACGGTCTCTTTTCGGTGTTATTGTAGAGAAAAAGAGAGGCTGTGTCACATAAAAATTTGCGAAAAGGTGTTAAGGAATCGGTGATGAGGATGAATTTTTTGGGAGGAGTGAGATGATTTCGAGGAATTTCTGGTGATTGGGTTGTAGAGAGAGGGCGTATTCGGCGATTTTTTTTGCGTCATGGAAGTGTTTTTGAGCGATGAGGAGGGTGGAGAGTTCTGCTGCGACATTGATATTGTAGTTTTGGGCGAGTTGTTTTTTGAAAAAGCGTATGGCTTTATTTGTGTCGCCGGAGAGGGCGAGGGAAGCCCCTGTATTGATGATGTGTAGGGGATTGAGGGGTTGGAGTTTGTGGGCATTTTCGAAGTAGAGGGAAGCGTCAGAGTGTTGGGATGCGAGATGAGCGATGCGTCCTGCTTCTGCCCATAGGGAGTGTTGGGGCCAAGGGAGGTCGAGGGGTGTGCTGTGGGGTGGAGGTGTATTTTTGTCGATGAGCTTGAGAAGAGTGATGGCGTCGCTGAGTTTATTTTGGAAGAGGAAGATGCGGAGTGATGCTTGAGGGAGGGCGAAGTTTTTAGGAAATTTTCTTCGTTTTTTTTTGATGAGAAGGAGGAGGTCTTCTTTGTGGTAGAAGTACTCGACGGCGGTTTGTAGGATTTGGGAGTTGATGAGGTCTTTTTGGATGGCATTTTTGAAGACGTCCCATGCGTCATCGTGTTGATTGAGGGATATGTAAGCATTTCCGAGGTTTTGTGTCATCATGGAGTGGGCGAGTAAGATTTCGGGTGAGGAGAGGTGTTCGGGGGTGAGGAGGCATTTTTGTATTCCGCTTTTGAGGAAGAGGATGGTGTTTTCGAGGTTATTTTTTTGTGAAGCGATGATGGCGAGGAGGTTGTCGACGTGGGGGTCATCTTGTTTGATGATGGCGAGGTCGTGAGCGATTTTTTCTGCTTGTTCCCATTGTTGGGTTTGGATGAGGGCGGCGACTTGGGCGTGTAGGTGTTGTGTTTGTGGTTTTTCGGAGGGTTTGTTGTCTTGGATGAGGGAGGAGAGTTGTTTTTTTATGGAGGGAATGAGGTCTTTCCAATGTTTTTTGTATCGGAAGATGTGGACGGAGGGGTACCAGGAGCTTTGTTTGTCGTGATGCCACCGCCAGTCTGAGCTTTGGGCGAGGAGGAGCCAAGCGTTGACGCCGAGAGCTCCGGCGGCGTGGATGACGGATGTGTCGACGCTTATGACGAGGTCGAGTTGTTGCATGATGCAGGCGGTATCGTTGAAGTCTTGTATGATGTTGCTGAGGTCGACGAGGTTGGGATGATTTTTGGCGATGGATAGGAATTCTTCTGTAGGATTTTTGTGCAGGGCGTAGAAGGTTGCGGGTATATTTGTGAAGAGTTGTTGGAAGAGTGAGAGGGGTATGGAGCGTCTGTCGTCGTTGCTGTATTGGTTATTGCCTTGCCAGGTGACGCCGACTTTGAAGGCGTGAGGGTTTGTATTTTGGAGCGAGAGGAGGGGATTTTGGTGTTGGGAGGGAACGTGAGAGAGGTAGGGGTGTAGGGTATTGATGCTGTCGTTGTCTTTGATATTGAGGACGGCGGGTAGGCTCATGGTGGGGATGAGGACGTCGACGTGAGGAAGGGAGTCGCCGTCTGTGACGACGTTGTCGATTCCTTTGAGTGATTGGGCGAGTATTTTGAGGGCGGGGGGGACATGGAGGGAGATGGAAGCGGTATTGAATTTTTTGAGGAGGGGAGCGAATCGCATGAATTGGATGCAATCACCGATTCCTTGTTCTGCGAGTACGGCGACATGTTTTTTATGGAGTGTGGACGAGGAGAGGTCATCGATGACGTTGATGTGGGGTACGTGAGGATATTTTGCGAATTTGGCTTGCATGGAAGCGAGTTTTCTTCGTTGGTCGTAGAGAGAGAATCCGTCTTTCCATTTTTTTTCTTTGAGTAGGGCGAAGGCGAGTCCGAGGGCGTAAGAGGTTTCTTCTGGGCAGAGGTTGAAGGCACGTTGGAAGTGGGTGAGATTGACTTTGTGGGGTTCGCCTTTGATTTCTGAGAGTTGGCCGAGATATGCTTCTGCGCGAGCGGCATCTTTTTTGTCGTGAGATAGCGTGAATGGGTTGAGGATACTTTGGGCTTTGCGGAAGAAGGGTTCAGGATTTTGCGGCATGTGAATATCGGCTTGCATACAGAGGGAAGCGAGGGGGGAGAGTATTTTTTTGTTGTGAGGAGCTTTTTTTTTTGCGAGTTTTTCGAGGGCGTTGATGGTGTCTTCGAAGATGCCGTTTGCGACTTGAATTTTGTAGAGGAGTGTGAGAGATTTGGTGTTGTTGGGTTCGATTTCTGCGGCTTTTTTTGCGTGGGAGAGAGCAGAAGTTAGGTTTCGGTTGAAGAGATGGTATCGTGCGTAGAGTCTGTGTACGTTGGATGTATCGCCGGTAATTTTTTGGAGAGCGGTTGTATGTTGGAATAGGAGTTCCATATCTTGGCATAGGAAAGCGAGCCAAGCGATATTGGCATGTATGTTTTCATTTTTTTGTTGAGAGATGGCGATTTCGAAGTGTTGCAGGGCTTGTCCGTATTGTTTTTCTGAGGCGAAGATGACGCCGAGCATGTGGTGGGCGTTGAAGTTTAGGGGTTCGATTTTGAGGATTTTTTGGTAGAGTTTGAGGGCTTGAGCGTTATGTTGATTTTGTTGGAGTTGGAAGGCCTCAAGGAGCATGTTTGAGGCATGGGAATTTGTGTTTTGATTGGAAGAGGCAGAACGTTTTGTGACCATGGTTGTATGCACGTTGAGGGTTTGTTATTATGAATGAGAGAGAGTATCTCTTGATAGAAGTGATGATATAGGGATTTGCGAGCAGGGAGAAGGGGTGATGATGGGAGTAAAGAGAAGTTATGAGTAAAGAGAAGATGATTTTGTGGGTTGTGGGTTTATTGAGTTTTGTGTGTACGTTTGCGTGGGCAGAGACGGAGAAGCTTGAAGATTCGAAGGATTGGAAGGCGTTTCGTTTTGTGGAGGGTGGACAGAAGACGTGTTATGCGTCGTCATTGCCGCTTGAGTCCAAGGGCAAATACACGAGGAGAGGGGACGTGGTGGTGTATGTGTCGCATTTTTTGGAGAAGTCTTCGGTGGGAGGCGTATTTGATCAGGTGAGTCTTGATATGGGCTATCCTGTGCGTGATAAGAGCGATGTGAGACTGAAGGTGGGCAAGAGGGAGTATATTTTTGCGACGAGCAAGCATAGTGATGATAAATCGACGGTATACATGGTGAAGAACGAGGAGAAAGCGTTGATTAAGGATTTTAAGAAGGGCTATGATTTTGAGGTGCGTGGTGTTTCGAGTCGAGGGACGAAGACGTATGATAAGTATTCTTTGCGTGGATTTACGAAGGTTTATGCTTCTATAGGGAAGGGGTGTCCTCGTGATTCCTGAGCCGGATGGTCTTGAGCGGGGCGGTAAGCCGACCTTGATAGGGTACACGAAGGAGGAGTTGTGTACGTTATTTGAGGGTTGGGGTATGAAGCCTTATGTGGGAAGGATTGTGTATGGTTGGTTGTATGGCAAGGGGATGATTGATTTTGATGAGATGACGAATGTATCGAAGGATTTGCGTGGGCGTTTGTCTGAGAATTACAGTGTGGGTCGGCCTGAGGTTGTGAAGGATCTTTGTTCTTGTGATGGTACGAGGAAGTGGCTTTTTCGATTGGCGTGTGGGAGTACGGTGGAGACGGTATACATTCCGGAAGAGGATCGGGGGACATTGTGTGTATCGAGTCAGGTGGGTTGTACGTTGAATTGCAGTTTTTGTCATACGGGTACGCAGAGACTGAAGAGGAATTTGACGGCGGCGGAAATTGTGGTTCAGGTGATGGCGGCACGAGACATGCTGGGGTGCTGGGAGAGGAGAGACGGACGGTTTCTTACGAACATAGTGTTGATGGGAATGGGCGAGCCTTTGTATAATGTGAAGCATGTTTTTGGTGCGGTGAAGTTGATGACGGATGGTACGGGCCTTGGATTTTCGAAAAGGAAGGTGACGCTTTCTACATCAGGAGTGGTGCCGATGATAGGAGAGGTGGGTCGGGAGCTGGACGTGAAACTGGCGGTATCGTTACATTCTGCGCGGAATGAGGTTCGGAATGAGCTGGTACCTTTGAACAAGAAGTATCCGGTGGAAGAATTGATAGAGGCGTGTCGTAACTATCCTGGATTATCGAATGCGAAGAGGATTACGTGGGAGTATGTGATGATAAAGGGAGTGAATGATTCTGAGGAAGATGCTCATGCGTTGGTGCGTGTGATAAGGGGTATTCCTTCGAAGATAAATCTGATACCGTACAATTCGTGGTCTGGTTCGGCGTATGAGAGGTCTGATGAGGCAGCGATTGATCGTTTTGCGAAGATATTGTTACGAGCGGGATATGCGTCTCCTGTGAGGCGTCCACGCGGTGAGGATATTATGGCTGCGTGTGGACAGTTGAACAGTGATGTGAGTCAGCAGGTGGTGATGAGTGCGTGAAATGGAACATTTGGAGATTTGAGGAGAATAAGGATGAACGCGGAATTGGAGAAGATGTTTCGGGAGGCTTCGGAGTCATTGGAGACGATAAGGAGGTGTCTTTGACTGGGATGGTCGGGTAGAGAGACTGAAGACTCTGGACAAGGAGTTGGAGGATCCGGACATTTGGAATGATGCGGATCGTGCACGAGAGGTGAGTCGTGAGCGGGCTCGGGTTGCGGAGGTTGTGGAGAGATACAGGGTATTGCGGGACGAGTTTGTGGGTCATGAGGAGCTTTTGGGTATGGCGGAAGACGAGGGGGATGAGGGTGTGATGTCTGAGGTGGAGGAGGAGATGCGTGGATTTGTGGAGAAGGTGGGTCGTGAGCGTTTTGAGGCGATGTTGTCTGGAGAGGCGGATCGCAATGATTGTTTTTTGACGATTCATGCGGGAGCGGGTGGTACGGAATCGCAGGACTGGGCGGAGATGTTGTTGCGTATGTATTTGCGTTGGGGGGAGGCTCGGGGTATGAAGAGCGAGGTGGTTGAGGAGACGTCTGGTGAGGAGGCGGGATTGAAATCAGCGACGGTGAAGCTTGTGGGATTGAATGCGTATGGTTGGTTGAAGACGGAAAATGGAGTTCATCGTCTTGTGAGGATTTCGCCTTTTGACAGCAATGCGAGGCGTCATACGAGTTTTTGTTCTGTGGGGGTATCGCCTGCTGTGGACGATGAGATAGAGGTAGAGTTTGAGGAGAAGGATTTGCGTGTGGACACGTATCGGGCGTCCGGGGCGGGAGGACAGCATGTGAACAAGACGGACAGTGCTGTGAGGATCACGCATCTGCCGACGGGTATTGTGGTGCAATCACAAAACGACAGGTCTCAGCATAAGAATCGGGCACAGGCGTATGCACTTTTGCGGGGACGCCTGTATGATTTTGAGTTACGGAAGAGGGAGGAGGCTCAAGAGGAGGCGTATCAGGAGAAGACGGACATAGGTTGGGGACATCAGATTCGGTCGTATGTATTGCATCCGTACCGACAGATAAAGGATGTGAGGACGGGTTATGAGGAGAGTGACACGCAGGGAGTCTTGGACGGAGACTTGGATAATTTTCTGATGCGGGCCCTTGTGTGGCATCAGACGGGGGGTGGTAAGGAGGGTTAGTGGAGATAGGTTCTCGTTTTCTGCGATTGAGGGAGGAGATGGCGTTGGAGGGATTGGACTATGTGTGTGTTCCGAGGGGGGATAGATATTTTCACGAGCAGGTGAGGTTGTGTGACGAGAAATTGCGTTGGCTGACGGGTTTTAGCGGGAGTGCGGGGTGTGTGATTGTGGGAAAGCGGGTGGTGGGATTATTTGTGGACGGTCGTTATACGGTGCAAGCA
>CAKMZR010000039.1 GCA_929200455.1 uncultured Alphaproteobacteria bacterium
CCCCCACCCCCCCCTCGCCCACGCGCTTGTAATCCCTTGCCGTACCCACAAAAGTCGCATCCTCCCCGTCGCACACCACAAAAAATGACATCTCCTCACCCCGAATCCGCTCCTCCAACAACACCACATCACCCGCACTCCCAAAACATTTCTCCTCACCCTGCATCCTCTCCAAAGCCTCCCGAGCCTCCCCCTTGCTCCGACACACAACCACGCCCTTCCCCGCCGCAAGACCATCCGCCTTCACCACCACCTCCTCACAACCCCAACGCTCCAAAGACAACAAACTCTCTTCCAAACTGCGGCATACCTCCCCGTAAGGCGTCGGTATGCCGTACTCCCCGCAAAACAATTTCGCAAAAACCTTCGAACCCTCAAGACACGCCGCCGCCTTGCTCGGACCCACCACACCCACACCCCGAGACTCCAAAAGATCTCCCACACCCGCAACCAACAAACCCTCTCCTCCAGGAATCACCACATCCACACCCGCTTCCACTATCCTCTCCACCGTCTCCTCAAGAGACAATCCCTCCAATCCCCAACCCTCGGTCCACAAAAGCGTACCCCCATTCCCGGGCTCACAATGCAACCCCCCCAACATCTCACTTTTCGACAACATCGCACACAAACTATGCTCTCGCCCGCCCCCTCCCAACACCAGTAACCTCATCTGCCCTGCTTCCACCTCAACCTCATCTCTTCCCAATATATACCAGAATAAACGCCGTCCTCCCCCAATTCCTCCTCTATCCGCAATACACGATTGTACTTCGCCAAACGCTCAGAACGCGACACAGAACCCGCCTTCAATCCCATACATCCAAGACCCACCGCATAATCCGCTATGCTCACATCCTCGGTCTCTCCAGACCTATGCGACATCACACTCACATAACCAGAACGCGTCGCACACAATACCGCCTCCATCGTCTCACTCACCGTACCCACCTGATTCGGCTTCACCAAAAGACCATTCCCGTAACCCCCCGCAGCCCCCTCCCGCAAACGTTCCACAGACGTCACAAAAACATCATCCCCCACCAACAAGACCTCCTCTCCCAAGGCATCCGTCAAAGCCTTCCAACCCACCGTATCATCCTCGGACATCCCATCCTCTATCGACACTATCGGGTAATCTCGCACAAGACCCGCCAAATAATCCACCATACCCCCACTGTCCAATTTCGCCCCCTCTCCCGACAAGTGGTAAAAACCCTCGTCCGCAAACTCACTTGCCGCCACGTCCAATCCCAAAAATATATCCTCACCAGGACGGTATCCCGCATCTTCTATTGACTGCACCACCTTGTCCAACGCCTCACGGTTACTCCGTATATCAGGTGCAAAACCTCCCTCATCCCCCACATTCGTCCGGTATCCATCCCCACGCAACCGACTCTTCAACGCCATAAACACCTCAGAACTCGCACGGAGAGCCTCAGAAAAATGCGAAAACTTCATAGGAATAATCATAAACTCCTGTATGTCCAAACCATTGTCCGCATGAGCACCTCCGTTGAGCACATTCACAAAAGGTACCGGCAAACTGTAGCGGCTTATCCCTCCCAAATAACGGTACAGCGGCAGTCCCTTCTCCGCAGAAGCCGCACACGATACCGCCATCGATACCGCCAATATCCCGTTCCCTCCTAGGCGACTCTTCGTCAAACTCCCGTCCAACCTGCACATCAAACGATCCACAGAACCCTGATCCTCAGCCCTTTGACCCTCCAGAACTTCCGCAATCTCACCTTCCACAAGTCCTATCACCTCGCGTACACCCATACCGCAAAAACGACCCTCATCTCCGTCACGCTTTTCCAAAACCTCATGACGACCCGTCGACGCTCCGCTTGGAACCCTACCCCGACCCCAATGGCCATTGTCAAGATGCACATCCACCTCCAACGTAGGATATCCTCGACTGTCCAGAATCTCACGACCCTTCACCCTCACTATCGCTCCGCTCATCTCTTCTCTCTCCTCACAAAAGCCTCTCCCCATCCTTCAAAGTCCCGATAAAATCCGCAAACAACGGATGGGGCGAAAAAGGACGTGACCTCAATTCAGGGTGAAATTGTACTCCCAAAAACCAAGGATGATCCTCTATCTCCACAATTTCAGCCAAACGACCGTCAGGCGACTTGCCCGAAAAAATCATACCCCGACGAGACAACAAATCCATATACAAACCATTCACCTCATAACGGTGGCGATGACGCTCACTTATACGATCTTTATTGTATATTTTCCTCACGCGAGAACCCTCAAGCAAATCACACGCGTAAGAACCCAAACGCATCGTCCCCCCCTTATCCTCACTCCCATCTCGCTCTTGCATACAACCTCCATCCATCCACTCCTCCATAAGCGCAACAACCGCGTCAAACTCGCCCCCGCCAAACTCACTCGAATTCGCACGCTCAAGACCCGCACAACGACGCGCATAGTCCACCACCGCAACCTGCATACCCAAACATATCCCAAAAAAAGGTACCTTACGCTCTCGGGCATAACACGCCATCCGAATCTTGCCCTCTATACCACTTGCTCCAAAACCTCCCGGAATCACCACGCCCTGAGAACCCTCCAACAAATCCCATATCTCATCATCACTCATCCCCTGCGATACCAACCCCGAATCCAACCACACCTTCTCCACCTTCACCTTATGTGCTATGCCTCCATGACTCAATGCCTCGTCCAACGACTTATACGCATCCTGAAGCTCCGTGTACTTACCCACTATACACACCTTCACACTCCCCTCCGGATTCTCTATCCGACTCATCACCTCAGACCACCTCCTCATGTTCGGGGGCTCCGTCTCCAAACCAAAAAAATTAACCACCTCCCTATCCACTCCCGCTTCATGATACATCATCGGAGCTCCGTAAATCGTTCCCACATCCCGAGCCCCTATCACACGCGCTTCAGGGACATTGCAAAAAAGTGATATCTTCTCACGCAAACTTCGCTCCCAACCCTCTCCCACACGACACAAAAGCATATCCGCCTGTATACCCAATGACAACAATTCTCGCACAGAATGCTGCGTCGGCTTCGTCTTCAACTCTCCCGCTGCCGCTATGTACGGAACCAATGTCGTGTGTATAAACATCGTACGCTCGCGACCCAATTCATTACGAAGTTGACGCGTCGCCTCCAAAAAAGGCAAACCCTCTATGTCCCCTACCGTACCCCCAAGCTCACACAAAACCACATCAACCTCTCCCTCGTCCTCCATAATACAGTTCTTAATCTCTCCCGTCACATGCGGGACCACCTGCACCGTCTTCCCCAAATAATCACCTCGACGCTCCTGCATCAAGACCTTCGCATAGATCTGACCACTCGTCACACTGTCTTGCCTGCGCGTTCGCACACTCGTAAAACGCTCATAATGACCCAAATCCAAATCCGTCTCCGCACCATCATCCGTCACAAAACATTCCCCATGCTGGATCGGATTCATCGTCCCAGGATCCACATTCAAATACGGATCCAACTTACGCAACTTCACGCGCAATCCCCGCGACTCCAACAACGAACCCAACGACGCCATCGCAAGTCCCTTGCCCAAAGACGACACCACGCCTCCCGTAATAAAAATATAACGTGTCGCAGACTCCGTCATCTCATGTCCGTCTTGCTCTCAAAACCAAAATTACTCCGCCAACGGAACACCCCCACCCTCCTCAGGCAAAACCTCTATCACACGCGAATCCTCCTGAGGAACTTCCACTCCATCAAACAATCCTCGCTCCGTCGCTGACTCCTTCGCTATATAGGAAAATAACAATCCCGCAACCATAAATATACAACCCACCACCGCCGTCAACTTCGTCAAAAATCCTACCGTACCTCCAGGAGTCATAAAATTGTTCATCGCACTCCCCCCTATCCCCAAAGCCCCTCCCTCACTCCTTTGCAAAAGAACCAATCCCACCAATACAAACGCCAAAAGTCCCTGAAATACCAACATCCACTCACTCATCTCTTCTTCCTTCTCTCCAAACTCTCTTCTTACCCTAAAATTCCTCCCCCTCATACCTCCTCACAATACTCTCCACTCCCTTATCCTCTCCACCCCCGAACCTCCATCTACCGCTTCTCAAATGTCTTTCAGAGAATCCGCGTATTTGGGGTGGCTGATGGGATTTGAACCCACGACCTCTAGAACCACAACCTAGCGTTCTAACCAACTGAACTACAGCCACCACACACGTGTACCCCCTCCTCCCCCGAAACTAAACCAACCTCGATCAACAATCAATACTTAACAATCAACTCTCTCTCTTCTTGTTCTTCTTGCTCTTGCAATTTGCCTTCATCTTCACAACTCTCTTGAAATCTCCCCACAAAAAAACTATATTACTCTTAGGCGTACCTGTTCCCTTTTAGGGAGTCGCCGTGGCTTCTCAATGGAACTCAAGAACCACAAAGAAACAAATAAATTTTGAGAAACCCAACCCGTACGCCCCTTTTCCATTAACCTTGTCTTTCAGAAGGATGAAAATCACCATGGAACCTCAAACTCATTACAGCACCTCTTCCCTAAGAGCCTCCAGCAGTGCCTCAAGCAGTGAAGGTCTGCGTCGCTTCATGCTCGGAGTCTACAACTATATGGCTATGGGGATCGCTCTTAGCGGACTCGTCGCTTTCGGCGTCGCCAATACACCCTCCGTCCTCGCTCTCTTCTACGGAGCCCAAGGACCCACAATCCTCGGATATGCCGCCATCTTTTCTCCCCTCGCCTTCATCCTCGTCTTGAGCTTCGGAATCAATAAACTCTCCGCAAGTGCTGCACAAGGACTCTTCTTTACCTTCGCCGGCGTCATGGGACTTTCCATGGCAAGCGTCTTCATACTCTATACAGGCGTCAGCATCGTGCGAGTCTTCTTCATCACTTCCGCAACCTTCGCCGCCATGAGCCTATACGGACTCACCACAAAACGCGACCTCTCAGGATTCGGAAGCTTCCTCATGATGGGACTCTTCGGCATCATCATCGCCTCCATCGTCAACCTCTTCATGCAAAGCTCCATGCTGCACTTCGCCATCTCCGTCATCGGCGTCCTCATCTTTACAGGACTCACCGCATACGACACCCAGCGAATCAAAGCCTCTTACCACGTAGGACTCTCAGGTGAAGCCGTGCGGAAAGCTTCCATATATGGCGCGCTCTCCCTCTACCTCGACTTCATCAACCTCTTCTATATGCTGCTTGCCCTCCTTGGTGACCGTCGTTAGTCGTAAAGTAAGGCAAAAAACTATAGCCAAGAATCAAACCCAAAAAACTCAGAGAGCCACACCAGTCTGCTGTAAGACCGGTGTGGCTTTATCTTAATCATGATCTCAATACACATCGAACCTCACGGACCCCTAAGCCTGCCTCCAGAAAGTACAGGCCTCGATGTCCTTGAGAATCTACAACAAAAAATATCTTCTCCCGACGACATCATCCTCTGCAACCTCAACGGGACAATATACGACCTCTCCGCTCCGCTCCCCGAAGATGGCAACCTCTCTTTCATCAAAAGAGACAGCAACGAAGCCCTGCCTTTCCTACGTCATGACTGCGCCCATGTCCTCGCAGAAGCCGTCCAAACCCTCTACCCCGAAACCCTCGTCGCCTTCGGACCCGCCATCAATAACGGCTTCTACTACGACTTCCATCGAGAAACTCCCTTCACTCCCGATGACCTCCCCAAAATCGAAGCCAAAATGCTCGAAATTATCCAGAAAAATCATACCTTCGAACGAATCAATATCTCTCGGGAAAAAGCCCACGAACTCTTCTCAAAAAAAGGAGAAATCTTCAAAGCCGAACACGTCCTCTCTCTACCAGAAAATGAAAACCTCACCCTCTACCGTCAGGGAGAATGGATCGACCTCTGCCGCGGACCCCACGCACCTTCCACAAAATATATAGGAAAAGCTTTCGCCCTCACCCACGTCTCAGGTGCATACTGGAAAGGAGACGCCCGCAATCCCCAACTCCAAAGAATCTACGGAACCTCTTGGCATAACCAAAAAGACCTCAGACTCCACCTCCAACGACTCGAAGATGCCGCACGGCGAGACCACAGAAAAATCGGTCCCCAAATGGACCTCTTCCACCTCCAAGATGACGCCCCAGGTTCCGTCTTCTGGCACCCTCCAGGGTGGCAACTCTACAGAACCCTCGAAAATTACATCCGCATGCGTATCTCTCAAGCCGATTACAAAGAAGTCAAAACACCCCAGCTCCTCGACCGCCACCTTTGGGAAAAATCCGGACACTGGGAAAAATATCGCGACAATATGTTCCTCCTCGAACATAAAGAAGACAAACGCTCCATGGCCCTCAAACCCATGAATTGCCCTTGCCATGTCGAAATCTTCAAAAAAAATACCATAAGCTACCGAGACCTACCCCTCCGCATGTCAGAATTCGGCTCCTGCCACAGAAATGAACCCGCAGGTGCCCTCCACGGAATCATGCGGGTGCGCGCCTTCACCCAAGATGACGCCCACATCTTCTGTACAGAAGACCATATCGCCCAAGAAACTTCCCTCTTCTGTAACCTCCTCCTCTCCATCTATAAAGACCTCGGATTCGAAGATATAAAAATCGTCTTCGCAGACAGACCCGAAGTAAGAGCAGGCGACGACGCCATATGGGATAAAGCAGAACATGCCCTCCATAACGCCATCAAAAAAACAGGAATCCCCTACTCCCTAGACCCAGGAGAAGGCGCCTTCTACGGACCCAAACTCGATTTCGTACTCCGTGATTCCCTCGCCAGAGAATGGCAGTGCGGAACCTTCCAAGCAGACTTCGTACTCCCAAAACGACTCGGAGCTCACTACATCGGCACAGACGGACAAAAACATACCCCCGTCATGCTCCATCGCGCCATACTCGGCTCCTTCGAGAGATTCATCGGAATCCTCATCGAACACTACGAAGGCAAATTCCCTCTCTGGCTCGCTCCAGAACCCCTCGCCATCGCCACCATCACAAACGAATTCGATGATTACGCCCTCGAAATCTATCAAAACATGAAGTCTTTAGGCTTTCCCATCGTCCTCGATACAAGACCAGAAAAAATTAACTACAAAATCCGTAACCTAAGTATGCGGAAAATTCCCTTCATTTGGATCGTCGGGCAAAAAGAAAAAAATGAACAAACCGTCACCATACGTCGACTGGGACAAAAACAACAAACCACCCTCTCAAGAGAAGACGCCAAAATCCAAATCATCAACGAAAGAAAAATGCCCTCGTCCCCAGAATAAAAACCTCTTCCCCTCCAACTTCCCCCTTACGCCTTTCGCCCCTTGCCCTTCTTGCCTTTTGTCCCTTACGCGTCTCACACCGAAACCTTTACCGAGCCCGTCACGCCTTCCTGCCTCACGTCCCTTACGCGTCTCACACCAAAGCCTTTACCGACCCGTCACGCCCTTTTTTCCCACCTCGCGCGGACGCCACTTCTCGAGAATACGACCATCTGCCGTCCGTACCGTATCCCGACCCTTCTTTTTTCCTTTGTCCGCAACACCACCCGCCGTCTCCTTCATACGTAAAAAATATGCCGACATCTCCTCAAAAGAAATTTCTTCTCCCACACCCTTTTCCCTCGCCGCCGCCACCACTTCATGACGATTCACACGATCACTCAAAACATCACTCTGATAGGCTCCGTAAGAACGCCACACATCATTGAGAAATATCTCCACTTCGGGATTCACATGACCAAAACGCAACCCTCCGGGCCTCCCTTGGGCAAACAATAACTCTATATTAGGCTCAGACGGCCCGCCGCTATCCTCAATCACAAACACCGCCGGCATAAGACGACGACCATGATACGCCGCCGCATAACCCCCTTGTGCAAGATACAAAAGACACTGCAACTTTCGCGGCTGCAGGTAACTGTCGTCACGCCTCGCCCTTTCCGTAAACCAAAGAGCCACATCCACACTGGCAAAAACTGCTGAAGGTGCCATTTACACCCTTCTCTTCCTTCCTCAACCCTCTATACTTATCCCCACCCCTGCATTTATCCCACACCCCTAAACCCCTCACTGAACGCGCATAACTTGGCAATACTGACCTTCACTCTTAATACCCGTACAGACACCCCTTGCCTCATTGACCGAAGCAAAAGGACCCACAAACAAACGGAAGAAATCTCCTCCCCTTGAAGGCACGTTTACAAAGCGTGACGTCGAAGAAAAACTGCTCAGAGAAGGTATCTTCTTCAAAAGAGCTTTCCAGCCAAGATCCAAATTCTTTGGACTCTTATAAGACGCAAGATGAACATAAATTCCAGAGGGCCCCTTGTCCGATAGTGAGGAAGATGACGCGTTTGCCATCGTGTCTTTCATCATATCGTCAGCCTTCATGTTTGTACGGGAAGGTGTCGTCGGTTGAGGACGGAAACTTTTTGCCGTTGCATTCGCAAGAGCTTCTTGTGTCTTCATCGCTTCTTCCACCTTCGTATCCACACTCCCTTTTGTTGGAAGATATGTAGAACGAAATTGTGCTTGCGAACCCGGTGAAAGTCCCGTCATCAGCGTATTGTCAACCCTCGAAGGCACCCCCGCCGCATAAGAAAGATTGGGACGATCATAGGCTATCAATTCACGCACGTACACTTCCGGATTGCCAGGCGACTTCACTTCTTGGCGGACATAATGTCCCAGTTTGGGTGCAAAGTAAAAAGTCACTTCGTCAAGGCTACTCCGACTGCAATTAATAATAAAGACATCAAACTCACCAGACACAACCTTCACAAAACCGCGGTTTATCACAGAACATGACCAAAAACTCTCCCAACGATACGGAGAAATATTGGCATTCGTCACCGCCTTAAAACTCATCGTATTGCCAACTGCAAGCGGGAAAAGACCACCTTGCACCTGAGAAATCTCTCGTGAACCCTGACCTCGCCCGTCGCTTGACCAAGAGGCCGCCGGCAAAAGAAGATTATGAGTCGTCACAGACTGCTCGCCGTTGTCCGCATCCCAGAATATCGAATCCACCGTAATCGAACGCACATTATACGTCGTCGTCGGATTGCTAAACGTAAAGGCATCTCCCACATTCAAGCCCGCAGTCCCGGGCGTATGGTTGTAGGATCGCACCACCACCTCACGTTTTGCCGTGTCCGGAATAAAAGATAGACCCGTAGCACTTTGACTCGCTCCGTATCCTTCTCCCGTCAGCACAGGCTGGGACACTTGCGTCCTCGGAACCGTGCGTGTCGCCGCATTATCAAGAGCCAACTCTATAGGATTCTCTACACTAAAAAGATCAAATCCGGGCTCTCCCGCCTCAGGAATAAAAGTACCGGGCATCGCATCCACCACAGAAACAGGCGGCTGTGCACCCGCAGCACTTCTCGACCCACCCGCACCTCCTGTGCCCCCCGTACCTCCTATCGGATCATTCAATACAACACCCGAAGACACCTGAGAACCACGCGTCGCAGGCGGAAGAGGTTGCTGTGCCACTTCCGAACCGTCAGCAGGTACGTAACTTCCCTCATTAAAGACAACAGGCCTCGCATCGCTACATGATGCCAAAAACCATACTCCCAACAGGAGCGTAAACAACTTATCGATGCGTATGACCATGCCGATGATCCTCGTCTTTCATCCGTCTAAACCAAAGAACGCCCCCCTCCCAAAACCACTCCATTCAAGACATACAACCAAATCCTACGCCAACCCTACGCGTCCTCAGCTTTCCCGCCTTGAACAACCTACCACCTCAAACGACCTTGACTCCATGTCCGCCAAAACTATGCCAAAATTATGAATGCCTGCACCTTCAACCCCCCAACCCTTAAAGAAAACAAACACTCCCCTTCATGGTTTAGCCAGATTCGCCCTCAGAGGACAAGCCCTTTTTCTCTTCTTTCCCCTTTTCTTTTCTCCCAAAAACTTCCTCTCCCCTCTTCGAAACCTTCTCCTTCGGCATAAATTGTCCCGCTTGACCCATCTCTTCTATACCACGCCTTATGTCTTGCGAACGCAAAAAATAAGACTCAAAAAAATCTCCCTCGCCCCGCAAAACCGCCTGACGCAAATGCTTCATCTCCTCCAAAAATAAATCCAACGCAAACAAAACCGGCGACTTGTTGCAAAGATACACATCACGCCACATCACAGGATCACTCGAAGCCAAACGTGTAAGATCACGAAATCCCCCCGCCGCATAACGCATCACATCCAACGTCCCCACCTCACCCCAACCCTCCTTCACCGCTCGACCATCCGCAAAATACTGACACGACCAATCCAAATCTTCCATGCCCTTCGCCGTACCCACCATACAATACGAGATCAAGGTCGGCAAATGCGACGTCATCGCCAAGACCATGTCATGTCGCTCCGGCGTCATCTTCCTCACCTTCATCCCCAAACACTCCCAAAACTTCAACACACCCTCGCACGCCTCCTCATAACCCGCATCTCCCCCCTCAGACGGCGTCAACACACAGTACCTGTCCAAAAACAAATCCTCCATCCCAAACTCAGGACCCACCTTCTCCGTTCCCGCAACAGGATGACCAGGAATTCCATAACAACCCTCAGGAAGATAACGATGAAAAACATCCCGCACCACCCTCTTACCAGAACCCACATCACTCACCACCAAACCCTCGCGAAAATACGGACTCAAAACCTCCAAAACCTCACCGTAAGAACCAAGAGGAACCGCAAGCAGAATCATATCCACACCCTCCACAAAATCATCCCCTCGCCCTCCTATCCCCCCATCTGCAAGACCCTCCTCCACACAGTAACGCACCACCTCAGGCTTCCTATCATACACCGTCAACTTCACGCTCTCTCCCCACACACAGCGACACGCCCTCAATACGGATGAACCTATCAAACCTCCTCCCACCACCATAATATGACCAAAAGGAGCTTGTGAACCTCCGCCTCCTTGACCCTCACTCATCCTCCTTCCCCCCTTCCGAACCAAAAAAGACATCACCATCGCACGCGATCGGATAGGGATAACTTCCCAATACCCGAAACTCAACCCCCCTCCTCCTCTCCTCCAAGCCCCTTTCCACTTCACCCACAAAACCAACGCCCATACCCCTCACACCCCACAAACCATGCCACTCGCCCTCCACACATGCCTCACGTTTCCACAATAGTTCCTCACCCGCTCCCAACAAATCCCGCACCTTGTCTCCAGAAAAATTCTCGCCCTCCACACAACGCAAACCCAAAATCATCACATCACCCTCCAACTCTTCCTCTTGTCCACGAAAATTGGTCACGAGCCACACAGGAGGACAAACACTTCCCTCTTCAATTCCTTTCCCCCCCGGCCCACACCAAGTCCACCAAAAAGAACCCTCCCCAGTCCCACCACTCAACCGCACCTGAGGCAAAACACCACGCACATAAGGACGCACATCCTCACGCCACACATCCTCCCACCAACAAACACCATCCCCACGAAACGGAACCCCGTAAAGACCCAACTCATAAGACTCCTCGATCCCCCGAAGACCACCAAAATCACACGCCTCAATCCCCATCACCATCCCAAAATGACATAAAGCCACCTCCCTCACAAGGCCCATAACCTCCTCATCGCCCGCCATAAGACGCAAACAACGCAAACCCTGCTCCCGGTAACCCGTCGCTATCAATAACCTCCCTATCCCATAAAATGACGACCCTCCCTCACGCAACTCTCCCCCCTCTTCCAAAAGAAAACGACTCAAAACCTCCTTCTCCCGCACAGAACGGACAATATCACCACTCCTCAACACCCTCTCTCCTGCACCCCCTCCTCCTTCACCCCGAATCTCCTTCTTCGCCCGGGCCACACCCGCAACGATTCCCTTCCGCTTTTCCACGCTCTCCACTATAGAACCATCCACACAGTCCAACTTCCGACGCCACTCAGCCAATGACATAAAATCTCACCTTCCAGCCTAAAAACACTATTCTCTCTCCACATCTCCCCTCTCCCCTAACCCTTTTCCTCTCCCCTCTTTCGTGCTAACGTCACCCTGTAACCTGTGACCTCGTCACCCCGTGACTTGTCACCATAACAGCTTATTCTTGACTTGTGCACCCTCTTTCTCACTACACCCAACCTCCCCCCACCCCTCCTCCACACCCCCCCTCATCATGCCCAATCCAACAG
>CAKMZR010000040.1 GCA_929200455.1 uncultured Alphaproteobacteria bacterium
GGGCAGATGACGGCGAAGAAGGCGGTTTATGAGTTGGATCCGCATGTATTTGTGGCAACAGGAGGGGTGGCAACGGAAGGGTCTGAGGGTCAGGTGAAGGTAGAGTTTTCAGGAGATCGTGTGATCAAGGCGGATCGTGTGAGTTATTGGATAGAGAAAAATTTGCTTGTGGGCGAGGGTCGTGTATTGATAAGTGGTCTTGGAGTGACGTTTTTGGCGGATCGTGCGTCTGCATTTTTTGAGGAGGATGAGGACGGAGACATAGTGATTCCTGTGAACTGGCAGGAGAAGGGGGAGGTTCGGATGAGTCTTCGCAGGGTAGAGATTGATGGCAATTTGCGTGTTGATTTTAGGGGAGGTGTTTTGGAGGGTCGTCGAGGATTTATGGATGTGTCGCAAGGAATTTTTGAGATTTGTGGTCGTGTGAAGGCGAAGTGGTTGAGTATGGTATTGGAAAGTGATTGTGTGGATGTGGACATGAGGTCGTATGAGGTGAGGCTTGTGGATACGGAGGGTGAGAATGAGGGTATAGAGATGCGAGTTCCTTTTTCTCGTTTAAGAGATTTGGCGAAATAGGGATTGAGAGCAAGGAGAGAAGAGATGGAAGGATTGATGAGTAGGGGTGAAGTTGTGGAGGGAGACGAGACAAATTTTGAGAAGGAGGTTTTGGAGGGTTCACTTGACAAGGTGGTGATTGTAGATTTTTGGGCACAGTGGTGTGAGCCGTGTCGCAGTTTGGGTCCTATTTTGGAGGAGGTGGTGACGATGTACGGGGGCAAGGTGAAGTTGGTGAAGGTGGATGTGGATAAACATGGTTCTTTGGCTCAGCAGATGCGTGTGAGGAGTCTGCCGAGTGTGTATATTTTTGTGGGAGGTCGTCCTGTGGATGGATTTGCGGGTTTGAAGAGCAAGTTAGAGATTTGCAAGATGGTGGATGGATTTTTGCCTTTGTTGGGGGGTGAGAGTGAGGATAAGAAGGCGGAGTGGGAAAGGATAGAGGGGGTATTGCGGGACGGTGATGTGGAGGGAGCGTTGGGATTATTGATGAGGAGGGTGGAGGGAGATAGTGATGATGTGCGGGCACGGGTGGTATTGGCCCACACGATGTTGGTGGGGGGCTGTGCATGGGGAGACGTGGAGCCTTTATTGGAGGGTTTTGAAGGTGAGCAAACGGGGGAGGTGGGTGAGTGGTTGGATTCTGTGAAGAGTTTGCGGATGTTGGATGAGGAGGCGGCGTCATTTCGTGGCAGTGGGGAGTGTGGGGATGTTGAGGGATTGGATATGGAGGGTCGTTATGAGTTGGCGTTGGCGTGGATAGGAGAGCGTAGTTGGGATAGGGCGTTGGAGGTGTTGTTGGGTATGATAGGAGAAGACAGGGATTGGGGAGAAGGAGCGGCAAAGAATGCACTTTTGAGATTGTGGAGTGGTATGGGCAGGCTTGATGTTCGGGTATTGAAGTCTCGGGCAGCGTTATCGAATATTTTGTTTTCGTGAAGAGGTTGAGACATTGAGAGGCGAGAGAGTCAGGGATTTGTGTGATGAAGGGGTGAGGTTAGAGATTGTGGGGTTGATAGAGGAGGTGGGTTGTGAGGTGTATGAGGTGTGGTGTGAGGGTCTGGAGGGTATGGGTGTTGAGAGGAAGAGGGATGGTTCGTTGGTGACGCGAGCGGATCGTCAATCGGAGAAGCGATTGCGCGAGGGTTTATTGAGATTGGTTCCTGAGGTATTGGAGGTGGTATCGGAGGAGGACGGTCGAGAGGAGGAGCCGGACGGAGTAGGAGAAGGGTTGTGTTGGGTTGTGGATCCCTTGGACGGTACGCATGGATTTGTGGAGGGTCGGGAGGAGTTTACGATTAATGTGGCACTTTTGGAGGGTCGTGTTCCGATAGTGGGTTTTCTTCACAAGCCTGTTTTGGGAGAGACTTTGTGGGGTTGGTCTATGGGGGGATGTCGAGGCGTGAAGAAGAGGGAGCGTAGGGGGGGAGAGATAGAGGATTTGTTATTACTTTCTGGGGAGAGGAAGGGAGATCTTACGGTGGTGTGTTCTCGGGCACGCGGGGGTGTTTTTGCGGAGCGTATGGGGAAGAAATGTCCGGAGGTTCGCCTTATTCGTCAGGATGCGGCGGTGAAGTTTGTGACGTTATTGCAAGGAGATGCGGATGTGTATGTTCAGCTTGGAGAGACGCATGTGTGGGATACGGCGTCTGCGCAAGTGATGGTGGAGAGTATGGGCGGAGGTTTTTGGAATATGGATGGGAGTCCGTATGAGATAGGGGATTACAGGAGTAAGAACGGACCTTTTTTTGCGGTGAGGTGTGATAAGGATCGGGACGTTGTGATGGAGAAGCTGCGGAGGGTAGGTTATTAGATGCAGAAGGAGCGGAGTTGTGTGGGTAGGCTGCGGAGGCTTTTTCGCTATCGTTTGTTGATCCCGTTGGAAAGGAGTTTGTCTTCACCTGAGGAGGTGGCGCGAGGGACTTCTTTGGGTTTAGGTTTTGGTCTTACGCCGACGGTGGGTTTTCAGATTATGATGTTGATGGTGGCGTGGTGTGTGATGAGGTTTGTCTTTCGTCTGAGGGTGGATATTGTGAGTGCGATAGCGTGGACGTGGGTGAGCAATCCCTTGACGATGATTCCGATGTATTTTGTGTTTTATCTGACGGGAGAGCTGATGCTTTTTCGGACGGATGAGATGATGGGTTATGAGAGGTTTTCGGGTATGGTATCTGGACTGGTGTCGGGGGAGGTGTCTTTTTTGATGTTGTGGGCAGAAGCCTTGGAGATAGTGATTCCGATGTTTTTGGGAAGTGTTCCCTGGTCACTTTTGGGATTTGTGTGTGGTTATCTATGGGGCAAGAGGTTTATGGAGAGATTGAGGGCACGTCGTTTGTCTCGTGCGTGAGGTGATTTTTTACGGTTGTAGGAAGAGCAGGGAGGGTATTGTGATGAGGATTTTTCCGTATTCTTGGATCAAGGTGAGGGCGACGTTTGTATTGAGTTCTTGGTTTGGCGAGAAGAGGGAATTTTTTATGGGGAAGGTATAGATTTTGAGGGGAGATTTTAGGATTTTGGCTATGAAGAGGCTTCTGGGGACGTGGTAGTCGGAGGTGACGAGGACGATTTCTCCGACTTTATTTTGTTCTGCCCAAGCGAGGGTTTGCTGGACATTTTGGATGGTATTTGTGGCGGATTTGTCGAGGAAGATGCAGCAAGAGATGTCAGTTTGAGAGGGAGGATACAGGGTTTGAGAGGCGCTGATGACTTGGAAGATGCTGAGGGAGGGTTCGACGCCTGTGATGAAGAGTTTTTGTACGCGTTGTGAGTGTAGGAGGGAGAAGCCGGCTTTGAGTCGGCTGTGGTGTCCTGTAAAGACGACGGCGGCATCGAGGGTATAGGAGGGGTATTGGGGATTTTTTATGGGGACGTGGTGGAGGAAGAGGAAGAATCCTGCGAACAAAGCGATGATTGAAGCGGCGAGGAAGAAAGAAAGCCACGGCCACAAAAGGCGTGACATGGAGTGAAAAAGCATGGGAACGATACTACGAGGGGGAAGTTGGGGTTACAGGAAGTTGGGGTTAGGGTGTGGTGATTAAAGGGGTTGGAGTTCGTATCGAATTTGGACGGGGTGTAAGATTTTTTTGGGGCTTTCCCAAGAGCCCCTGCCGATTCCGAACCATCGTCTATCGATGTTGGTACGTCCGATGATGACATTATTTTCGAGGATGAAGGGAAGGGAGACGGTTCGAGAGATTCCGCGGATGGTGAGAGTTCCTTTTGCGATGAATTGGTTTTTGTTGGAGGTTTGGGAGATGGAAGTGCTGACGAAACGTGCTTGTTTGTGACGTTCTACGTCGAAGAATTCGGGTCCGAGGAGGAGCGTTTTTTCGGTTTCTTTTTTGACGGAGAGCGAGGGTATGGAGATTTGGACTTCTATGGAAGAGAGGGGGAGGTCGTCGAAATTGAGGAAGATGGCGCTTCGTGAGGAGGTGAATAGGCCTGTAATTTTTTCGCCTTGAGCGATGGCGAGGAAGGAGATTTCTTTGACTTTCCACTCGTCTGCGTGGGCGGATGGGAGGGAAATCAGGAGGAGGGTGATGAAAAGTGTGATTCGAGAAAGGATAGGAGTCATGGATGTATACTTATTTTGAAGTTGGGGGTGGTCTGGGCTTATTTTTGGTGTCTGACGGCTGGGTTGACTGACTGGACTGACTGGACTGACTGGACTGAATGGACTGACTGGACTGAATGGACTGACTGGACTGAATGGACTGACTGGACTGACTGGCTGAATGGACTGACTGGCTGGGTTGGAGGGTTGCTGGATAGGGCGTGGGTGCTTTTAGCGTAGGAATCGATGGAAGGGACGTCGAATATCGAGCATACGTGTGAGGATATCGTCGCGGTTCCAAAAGTGGTGTTTGAGTGAAGCCAAGACGTGCAAGAGGAAGAAAGCGAGGAGAGTTTTTGTGAGGATGTGATGCACATCGATGAGTTTTTTGGCGACTTCTATATTTCTGGGAATGGGAGATTCGATGATGAAGAGTCCGAAGAAGTCGATAGCGACTCCTGCGTTGAAGGAGGCTCCGATTCCTGAGAAGGGGAGCATGAACATGAGTGCGTAGAGTCCCCAGTGAATGATCATGGCGATGAGGCGGAGGAAGAAGGGGGTATTTTCCGGGAGTGCGGGAGCTGGATTGATGCACCGCCAAATGATGCGGAAGATGAAGAGGAAGAGGATGAGGATTCCGAAGGATTTGTGGAGTGATGCGAGGAGTTCGAAGTTGGGGTCACCTCTTGATGTGTCTTCCCAAGCTTGTCCGATGACGAAGGTGGCGATGATGAGGATGGCGACGATCCAGTGGAAGGCTTGACTAACGAATCCGTAGGTTTTGGATGTATTTTTCCATTGAACAGTCATGATTTGGTTTCTTTCTGATTATTTTGGTTTGGGTTTGTGGTGAAGATGGGAGGTTGTGACTTGAGTGTATCTATGGGTATGTGGCAGGTGATGGAGTGTACGTCGGAGATTTTTTGGGTTGGAGGAGGGGTGGTATCGCAGAGTCCTTCGATGAATCTGTGGCATCGCGAGGAGAGGGGGCATCCTTTGGGAGGATTGAAGGGTGAGGGGAGATTGCCTTCGAGTACGATATCGTCACGTTTTGATATGGAGACGTCTGCGATGGGTACGGCGGCAAGGAGTGCTTCGGTGTAGGGGTTGAAGGGGGGTGAGAAGATGTCGCGCACGGGTCCACTTTCCATGATGTGACCGAGGTACATGACGACGACGAAGTCAGAGAGGTATCGCACGAGGGAGAGGTCGTGGCTTATGACGAGCAGGGAGCAATTTTCGTTGAGTTGTAGTTTGTGTAGGAGTTCGATGACGGAGCTTTGAACGGAGACGTCGAGAGCGGAGACGGGTTCATCGGCGATGACGAGGGATGGAGATCCTGCGAAGGCGCGAGAGATTCCGATACGTTGTTTTTGTCCTCCTGAGAGGTGCATGGGGAGTCGGTTGAAGAAGATTTGTGGGGAGAGGGAGACCATATCGAAGAGTTTGAAGGCTTTTTTCCTGGCGTCTTTTTTTGAGAGTTGAGGATTGAATTTTCGCACGGCGCGTGTGATTTGGTATCCGACGGAGAGGGAGGGATTGAGGGTTTCGTTTGGATTTTGGAAGATCATTTGGAGGTGGCTGATGAGGGAGGTGTCTCTTGTGCGGACGCTGAGGTCGCTAATGTTTTGATTGTCGAAAGAGATGGAGCCGCTGGAAGGTTTTTCGAGTCCGAGTATGAGTTTTGCGAGGGTTGTTTTTCCGCAACCGGATTCGCCGACGATGGAGACGATTTGTCCTTTATAGACACTGAGGCTGATGTCGTTATTGGCTTTGATGGTTTTTGTTTTTGATGAGCTTAGGGAAGAGAAGAGGCTTTGTTGGACGTGGTAATTTTTTTTGATATTTTGGATGGAGAGGAGGGGGTGGGTGTCTTGTGTGCTGGATGAAGCGCGTGTGGCGGCTTTTGGAGTGGGAGGTTGTTCGAGTTTTTCGAGTTCGTGTGTGCGGGCACATCGGCTGAAGTGGTTTGGGTGGAAGGGCGTTTTTTCGAGGGGGATGCCGTTTGGATTGTCGCAGAGTCCTTCTTTGAAGAAGTGGCACCGAGGTCCGAAGAAGCAACCTTTTGGACGGTCATTAGCGGGAGGAAGTTGTCCTTTTATGGGGGAGAGGGGTCGTTCAGAGGGTTCGTGGGCGGGAGAGGGTATACACTTGAGGAGTCCTTGAGTGTAGGGGTGGGATGGTTTTGAGAAGACGTCTTTTGTTTTTCCTGTTTCGACGGCGTGTCCGCTGTACATGACGATGAGGTCTTCACAAGTTTGACGGATGAGTCCCATATTGTGAGAGATATAGATCATGGAGCTGCCGTATTTTTGTTTGAGGCTATTGATGAGTTTGATGATGCCGTATTCGACGGTGACATCGAGAGCGGTGGTGGGTTCGTCGAGGAGGAGCACGGTGGGACGAGAAAGGAGAGCCATAGCGATGACGATTCTCTGTTGTTGCCCGCCGGATATTTGGTGCGGGTAGCAAGTCATGATATGTTCGGGTTCTGGCAAGCGGACATCATGTAGGGTTTCGATTGTCCGTTCTTGTGCTTCTGAGGGAGAGAGGTTGCTGTGGAAGGCGAGGACTTCGAAGAGTTGTTTTCCGATGGTGAGGCAGGGGTTGAGTGCGGACATGGGTTCTTGATAGATCATGGAGATTTGGTTTCCACGAATATCTGTGAGTTCCTGTTGTGACATGGAGAGGAGGCTTTTTCCTTTGAAGAAGATATCGCCTGATGTGATGATGCCATTTTTTCCGAGGTAGTTCATGAGTGCGAGGAGTACGGTTGTTTTCCCGCAACCGGATTCGCCGACGATGCCGATGCTGTCGCCTTTGTGGAGGGTCATATTGAAGTTGATGACGGCGTTGAGAGGTCCTGAACGCGTGGAGTAGGCGATGCTAAGATTTTTTGCTTCGAGCAGGGGAGTCTGTGTATCCATGAGATTAGATTCTGGAATTGATGTGATTGATTTCGTCTGCGAGGAGGTTGAGTCCGAGGACGAAGGAGCTGATGGCGATGCATGGGAAGATGACCATGTGAGGCATGAAGAGAGCGAAGGGTCTTCCGCTGTTGATCATGGAACCCCAATCGGGGGAGGGTGGTGGGAGTCCAAGTCCAAGGAATCCGAGGACACCGATGGTGATGGCGGTATAGCCGACGCGCAGGCAGAAATCGACGATGAGGGGTCCTTTGGCGTTGGGAAGGATTTCGATGAAGAGGATGTAGAGAGAGGATTCGCCTCTAATTTGCGCGGCGTTGATGAAGTCTCTTCCTGCGATGTCGAGGGTGAGAGCGCGAACGATTCGGAAGATGGCGGGGGAGCTTGCGAAGGTGATGGCGACGACGATATTGCTGCCTGAGGGTCCGAGGTAGACGATGATGATGAGGTAGAGAACGAGAACGGGGAAGGAGAGGATGAGGTTTGCGATGAAAGAGAGAATGGTGTCTGTAGATTTTTTGTAGTATCCGGCGGCGAGTCCGAGTGAGGAACCGATGAAGTATGCGGGGAAGGTGGCGAAGATGGACCAGAAGAGGACGGGTCGTGTTCCGTGGATGATTCTTGAGAGGACGTCGCGTCCGATGTGGTCACTTCCGAGGATGAGGAGTTGTCCATTCTTGGTGTAGGAGAGGGGTTTGACGAGGGGTTGAATGAGTTCTGTGGGAGAGAATGGGGCGAGGAGGGGTGCGAATATGGCGACAAATATCCAGAAGAGTGTGAGGAAGAGTCCGAGGAATCCGAAGGGAGAAGAGGCGATATCTTTTAGGATTCGGAAGAGTTTGGTGAGGGAGGAAGTGGGAGCGGACATGATTTATGAGAATCGGATTCTGGGATTGAGGAACATGCAGATGATGTCTGCGATGAGTTGTGTGAGTACGACGACGATGACGGCGACGACGGTACACATTTCGATGAGGCTTATGTCGTGGTAGAGAGCGCCTTCGAGGAGGAGGTGTCCGATTCCTTTGTAGGCGAAAGCGATTTCGACGACGACGACGCCGGAGAGGAGCCAAGGGAATTGGAGAAATATGGCGGTGACGGGCGCGATGAGGGCGTTTCTGAGGGCATGGACGGTGACGACGCGTTTGAAGGGCATTCCTTTGAGGATGGCGGTTCGGACGTAGGAAGTGTGCATGACTTCGACCATGGAAGCGCGTGTGATTCGTGCGATATACCCGAAGTCGTAGACGACGAGGACGAGTACGGGTAGGACGAGTTCTTTCCATGAGAATCCTTGGATCATGCTGCTTGTCCCAGGGAGGATTCCGAGTGTGAAGACGAAGATGAAGGAGAAGAGGATGACGCTTGCGAATTCGGGAACGGAGGTGGAGATGATGCAGATGAAGCTGAGGACTCTGTCGAGGAGGGAAGTTTCTTTCATTCCTGAGAGGATACCGAAGGTGAGAGCGAGAGGGACGACGATGGCCATGGTGATTCCGGCGAGGATGGCGGTCATGCCGAGGTAGTTCCAGAAGAAGTCGCCGACGGGTCGTTTGAATCTTGTGGAATAGCCGAAGTCGCCTTGTACGAAGTTGGAGAGCCATTCAGCGTAGCGTGTGATGAAGAGTCGATTGTACCCATTTTCTTCTAGCCACAAGGCGCGTTGTTCTTGGGTAGAGTATCCTCCGAGGACCTTGACGGCAACGGTATCGACATCGAGTTCAAGGACGGCGAATACGATGAAGCTTGTAGCCAAGACGGTAAGCAGCAGCAAACCGAGACGTTTGGATAGGAAAAGCAACAAAACGGGCGACCTCCGGAGGTTTTGAGTGAAAGGACACTTACGATAAGCAAGCGGAAAGGTGATTTCTGAGCATGGGGGATACTTTTTTTTTATTTTTTGGGGCGTGGAGTGTTTGGGGGGTTTCTCAGAGGTGTGTACGGAGATTTCTTGGCGGATGGTTTTTTGGATTTTCCATCATTTCTGCTTGTTTTGCTATGTCGTGTACACTCTGATTTTTTTGATCCTGACTTGGTTTTTTTTGTGTCTTTTGGGTGATCTTATTTTTGACTTGTCTGAGTGTCCCTATTCTTGAGTTGCCCTATTCCTTTCTTGAGTTGCTTGTGCCGCTTAACAGTTCGGGATGAGGAGGAAGGGATAAGGTGTTCTTGCTCCTTCTTCCTCGGTTGCCTTTTTTCCTTGTGTGCTCCGTGTGTCCCTCTTGCCTCGTGTGTCTCTCTTGCCTTGTGTGTCCCTTTTTCCCTCGGGTGTTTTTTCCTCAGGTGCTCCCTTTTTTTCCTCCACAAGGTGCTCCTTTTTCCTTTTAGCCCTGCTCCCTGTAAGAGATTCTGACATCGGAAGGGATGTGAGATTTACAGGGAGAGCGCGCGAGATTGACTAAGCGTCGATCCAGGTATCGTAAAGGAGGTGGTATTGAGTGGGGTGATTTTCGAAGTCCTTGACTTTGTCTTTAGTGGCGATGAGGCTACTAATGAAGAAAGGTTGGACCATGACGAAGTTGTCTTGGAGTTCTGATTCCATGATTTTCATGTATTTGCTTCTTTCGAGCGGGTCAGGAGTTCCGTTCGCTTTTGCGAGAGCGTCGTCATATGCGGCACTTGAGAAGTGAGATTCATTCCAAGGGACGCCTGTTTTGTAGGCGAGGGCGTGCACCATGACGGCGAGGGGTCTATGAGTCCAGAAGGTGAGGCTGAATGGGAATTTGTCCCATCGTTCCCAATATTTTGAGGTGGGCAAGACGCTGATATTGAGATTGAGTCCGATTTTGGCACATTCTTCTTTGAGGACTTGGAGTTGGTCTGTTTCCCATGTTCCTTGAGTATTTCCGACGACGACTTCGAGAGGTTGAGAAGTGTCATATCCGGATTCGTCGAGTGCTTTTTTGGCGGCATCGAGGTCTTGATTGGGGAAGGGTAATTTTGCGTATTCTGGTTGGAATGACGCGGTATGGTGGTGTTCTCCCAAGACTCCGAGTCCTTTTGTGATGATGTCGAGAGACTGTTGGTTGTCTGAGCAACGTACGACGGCTTCTCTGAGTTTTGGGTTATCGAAGGGTGCTGCGGTGACATTGAATCGGACGACACCTGTTTTTGAGGCGGGTGCGTTGAGGACGTTGATATTGGGCAGGGTATTGATGATATCGAGGTCTTCGTAGTTGACGTAATAGATAGCGTCGACTTGTTGGGAAGAGAGGGCGGCGATTTGTGCGGCACTTTCGTTTCCGATGTCGATGTAATGGATTTCGTCGAGGTGAGGAAGTCTTCCTCTCCAAGAGGCGGCGTGGGCGTCACTTCTACGTCTGACGATGGCTTGTCTCCCGACTTCGAAAGCGGCGAGTTCGTATCCGCCTGTTCCGATGGGGTAGCGTTCGAAGTCAGCGTCCCACTGGGTACCGAATCCTCTATGCATGATGGGTGTAGAGTATTGGTATAGGTTTTCAGCGAGGGGCAAGAGGGGAGCGTCGAGGTGGAGTCGGACTTGGAAGTCTGAGATTTTCTCTGCTTCGACGTTGCCGAAAAGGGTTCTGTTGGTAGATTTTGATTCGGGTTGGGTCCAGTGAACGAAGTTTTGGAGAACGTCATCGGCGGTGAAGAGGTCGCCGTTGTTGAAGTAAGCATTTTCTTCGAGCCAAAGGTCCCATGTTTTGAGGTCGTCGGAGGGTTGCCATTTTTTGGCGAGCATGGGTCTTGCGATATTGTCTGGTCCGACGTAGACGAGGTAATCTGCGATTTGTCGCACGACGTTGGAAGGTTCGATCCATGTGAAGAGCGAGGGGTCTTTCATGGCTTGTATGCCCATAGCGATTCTGAGGATGCCGCCATGATTTGGGGTTTGTGCGGCGGCGGTTGTGGGCAGGGCGGCGGTTCCGAGAATGGAAGCGGCCATGCCGAATGCGACGGGAGCGGAGACTCCGAGGCAGGTGACGGTGCGTAAGAATTCGCGTCTATCGATGTCTTCGCGACGGAGTTGCTCGCACAACTCGGGGACGAACGGGTGAACTTTTTGATTCTGATCTGACATGGTGACACTCCTCCTTATTAGGCTTTGTCTTGATTTTTTGCTGTTCCACCCGTTTGTTTTCCCCACCTGCTTGCTCCCACCCCCCTGACTTTCCCCGCCCCCCTGACTTTTCCCACCCTAGGACTTACCCCTCCTTCCCACTCCTAACGCCCCCCTTATTTTTCCACGAACGCCCGACAATGGGTTTGACTATAGGGTAAGAATTGGGGAAAGTCAACCTTGAGAGGTTTTGGGGCTTGAGAGAGGCAAAAATCAGGAGAGAGAGAGGGCATGGGGTAAAGGGTCTTGTAAGGAGGCAGAGGTATGGGTTATAAAGATACAGGGGAGCGATTCGGGTATAGCGAAGGGATAGGATAGATGCTCATGTGGCTTGGAGCGTTGATGTTCTATAGAGGGAGCTGTTCCTGTCGTCATTGAGGTGGCGACATACGGTGCCCACCTTGTTTGTAAGGCTTCTAAGGACACCAAGCATCGTCGATTCTGTGGCATCCGGTTCGCTCCCCTGCGAGGGGGCGGGGTGGGCATGAGAGATTGAGGTGGGCATGAGAGATTGGTTAGGGGGTGAGAGAA
>CAKMZR010000041.1 GCA_929200455.1 uncultured Alphaproteobacteria bacterium
GTATTGAGGGATGAGTTTTGGATGGTGTGTCGCCATTGGGTTCGTAACTTGTGCATATTGTGGTTTGAGGGGTCATGAGTGAAGGGGATATTGTGTTGTTTGAGGTATTGTTCGAGGGATTGTCGCGATACGTCGAGTAGGGGTCTAATGATTCGGAGATTGGGGGTGTGGAGGACTTGTTCCATGGCGGCAAGTCCTGAGATTCCGGCTTTTGCGTTGAGTCTTATGAGGAAGTTTTCTGCGTTGTCATCGGCATGGTGTGCGACGAGAAGGTGTAGGATTCCGTGAGTTTTGCAGTATTGGGAGAGGGTATTGTAGCGAACTTTTCTTGCCCATGCGAGAACATTTCCTGATGGATATGGAGGCACGGAGAGGATGTGTGTGTGAGGTGTAAAATTTTTCCAATAGGCGGAAGTTGAGAGGCACTGTGCGGGTGATTCTGGTCGTAGGTTGTGATCGACGATGAGGATGTGTAGGGTTGCCTTTTTTTTTCGCGCCCATGGGAGGAGGAGGTGAGTGAGTGTCATGCTGTCGATTCCGCCGGAGCAGGCGACGGCGAGTGCGGGTTGAGGTTCGAAACCGTTGATATTTTCCATGACTTGGTAGAGATGGCGAGGGAGGTCTCGGGGAGTATAATGTATGGAGAAGGGTGGTGTTGACATAAGCTTTAGTGTATGTTACTTCCTAGGAGTGGTTGGGGTTTGTTTGTGTATGAATTGTTAACATTTGAGAAGGTTGAGAGTGGGTTTATGAGCAAGAGAATTAGTGCGAAGTACAAAATTGATCGTCGTTTGAAGTGCAATCTTTGGGGACGTCCTAAGAGTCCTTATAATAAGAGGGAGTCGGGTCCTGGGCAACATGGAGCGGGTCGTCGCCGCAAGCAAACGGACTATGGTCTTCAATTGAGTGCGAAGCAGCGATTGAAGGGATACTACGGGAACATATCGGAGAAGAGATTTCGTCGTTATTACAAATCTGCGATGAACAGCAAGGGAGATTCTGCGGAGAATTTGGTGGGACAGTTGGAGCATCGTCTTGATGCGGTGGTGTACCGTGCGAAGTTTGTACCGACGGTTTTTGCGGCGCGTCAATTTATAAGCCATGGACATGTATTGGTGAACGGCAAGCGAGTGAACATAGCGTCATATAGTTTGAAGTTGGGAGATGTGGTATCGGTTCGTGATGGCAGTCGTGATTTTCCGATGGTATTGGAGGCGATGAATTTGGCGGAGCGAGAAGTTCCGGAGTATGTGAGCGTGGACGATCGTAAGATGTCGGCGACGTTGGTCCGCACGCCGAAGTTGGATGATATCCCGTATCCTGCGTTGATGGAGCCGAATATGGTGATAGAGTTTTACTCTCGATAGGTATTATTTTTGTGGCGCGATGGCGGAGTGGTGACGCGAAGGACTGCAAATCCTTTCTACGCCGGTTCGATTCCGGCTCGCGCCTCCAATGGAGGCGAAGATGGAGGGAGAGGGTCGAGTACATTTTGACTGGAGGGATCCTTTAGGTTTGGAGGGATTGCTTACGCTTGATGAGCGTATGGTGAGGGATTCTGCGCGGGGTTATGCTCAGGATGTTTTGGGTTCTCGGGTGGTGAGTGCGTACCGTGAGGAACGTTTTGACATTGATATTTTCAAGGAGGCGGGTTCGTTAGGACTTTTGGGTTCTGGGGTATCTGAGAAGTATGGTGGTTCTGGGGTTGGGAGTGTGTCTGAGGGATTGATTTGCCGGGAGTTTGAGCGAGTAGATTCTGGTTATCGTTCTATGATGAGTGTTCAGTCGTCGTTGGTGATGTACCCGATAGAGCGTTACGGGGGTGAGGCTCAGAAATTGAATTATTTGCCGTCTCTTGCGCGAGGGGATTCTGTGGGTTGTTTTGGTCTTACGGAGGCGGAATCGGGTTCAGATCCTGGTTCTATGACGACGAGGGCGAGGCGAGAGGGGGGAGACTATATATTGAGCGGGCGTAAGATGTGGATATCGAACGCGCCTGTGTCGGATATTTTTGTGGTGTGGGCGAAGTGTGAAACTGAGGGACAGGAAGGTGTCCGAGGTTTTATACTGGAGAGGGGCATGAAGGGTCTGAGTGCGCCTGAGATTAAGGGGAAGCTGTCTCTTAGGACGAGTGTGACGGGGGAGATTGTGATGGATGATGTGCGGGTGAGCGAGGAATATGTATTGCCTGGGGTTGAGGGTTTGAAGGGTCCATTGACTTGTCTCAGCAAGGCGCGTTACGGTATTGCGTGGGGGGTGATGGGTACGGCGGAGGACTGTTGGTTTCGAGGTCGAGACTATGTGATGGGTCGCCGTCAATTTGGGAAGTCTCTTGCTTCGACTCAGCTTATACAGACAAAGCTTGCGAACATGCAGACGGAGATAGCTTTAGGACTTCAAGGAGTCTATCGTTTGGGTCGTTTGTTGGAGGAGAATTGTGGCACGCATGAGATGGTGTCTCTACTTAAGAGGAACAACTGTGGGAAGGCTCTTGAGGTTGCGAGGGATGCACGAGATATGTTGGGAGCGAATGGGATTATGGAGGATTATCATATTATTCGTCATATGATTAATCTTGAGACGGTGAACACGTATGAGGGTACATATGACATTCATGGTCTTATTTTGGGTCGTTCGCAGACGGGCATGTCTGCATTTTGAGTTGGTTGATTATGCGAGATGAGAACGAGGATCTTTTGTCATGGGTTGAGCCCCCTTACCCTGATGTGAAGGTTCTTGACGGTCATTATGTGAGGCTTGAGTTGTTGTCTCCTTCTTGTCACGCACCTGATCTTTTTTTGAGTTATGAGGGGGATGAATCACTTTGGGATTATATGCCTGATGGTCCTTTTTTTTCTGAGGAAGATTTTGTTTGTTGGCTTGAAAGGATGTCGTTGAGGGAAGATATTTATACTTTTGCTTTGTATGACAAGGAGAAGGGAGTTTATGGTGGACTGGCGAGTTTTTTGAGGATTTTCCCGGCGGTGGGCTGCATAGAGGTTGGATACATAGCGTTATCTTCTGGTTTTCGGGGTACGCGTGTATCTACGGAGGCACTTTATTTGATGATGAAGTGGGCTTTTGAGTCAGGCTACCGTCGTTATGAGTGGAAGTGTCATGCGGGGAATATGAGGTCGCGCAGGGCGGCGGAGCGTCTTGGATTTTTGTATGAGGGGACATTTCGTCAGGCGACGATTATGAAGGGTCGCAATCGAGACACGGCGTGGTATTCGTGTATAGACAAGGAGTGGTTTAAGCTGAAGTTGGCGTTTGAGGAGTGGCTTTGTTCGGATAACTTTGACGAAGAGGGAAAGCAAAAGGTTCGGTTGTCTGTTTTGACTTCTAAGATTAGGTAGTGAAAGAATTTTTTATAAGCGGGTGGTTGTGAAGTTTTAGTATTGTTTATTTGTTTACAAAGAGCGAGGATTTGATTATAAAAGTTGTAAGAGTTTTTGTTTAGGGTTGGGAGTACAGTTTATTAAAGGAGAGGTTTTATGTTGAAGGAGTTTTTGGGAGCGTTGAAGAGTGTGACGGGAGATGATTATGCGCATCTTGAGGTACCGCTTCGTTCACACCTTAGTAGTGTTTCTGGAATGAAGGAAGCACATGTGGAGCGTTTGATAGAGTATTTTGGGGATGGAGTTTTGCGAGATCGTTCTGATTGCAGCCGAGAGTTTCGTTTGTATTTGAGGCAAGCGCAACCGGTTGATTTGGCGCGGCATGCGAAGAGGCTTGTGAGCATTAGGGATACGGAAGGGGGTGGTAATGGTTTGAACGGTTTGAAGGACGTGGTGAATGAGGTTGCACATCGTTTAGGATTTGGAGTTCGCAATGGTGATTACGGAGGCAATTCTGCGGGAGTATCGTATGGGGGTCTTTGGCGAGGAGATTCTTTTGATGTGATGTCTGAGTTTGTATTTTCTGAGACGGTGGTGGATGTGGAGAAGTTGGTATCAGATTGTGATGAGTGTTGTCGTCGAGGGTTACTGGGGGAGAAGAGTCATATAGTGTTGATAGTGGGTCGAGAGTCGACGCGTATATTGGAGGATCAGGTTCGCGGGAGTCGGCACAGTTGGCGGATACGGATAGTGGGAGTGGAGGCATTGGTTCGGATGATGGCGTTGTGTTCGTTGACGGATGATGCTGGAGTTGGTTCTCTTGTTCGGAGTATACTTTCTCCTGAGGATTACATGCGTGTGGACAGGCTTGTCGATTTTGTGGGAGCGATGCGTGGAGCGAAGTTGCCGAAGGAGAAGAAGGTGTTGAAGCCTTTGAAATCTGGGGTTCAGGAGAGGGTTCGTGAGGTAGATTTTCATGCGGGTGGTGGTAAGAATTTGAAGGCTGGGGAGGTGGTTTCTAAGACGAAGGAGAAGGTGGTTGTTGATAAGAAGTCTGATTTGGTTTCTACTGGTGCGACTCGTCGGAAGCGGAGTGAGATGGAGAAAGAGCATTCCCGTGAGAAGCGTAGGGAGTTGAGGGATCGGATGGCGTCTTATGTGGAGAAGGAGTTGAAGTGTGAGTTGAGTGAGAGGGCTCAGGCGCGTTGTGCGGATGAGAAGAGGGGTGTGAGTGTGAGTTTATTGATGAGCAATAGGTATGATCCGACGAAGGGTAAGGATTATTTTTATAATATATCGAGGAAGAAGCATTTGGCACCGATAGATGCGGCGAAGCGTGGATATATGTTTTTAAGTTTTGGAGATAGGGATGATGCGTTGCTTATTCCGTCGAAGGATTTTGGGGAGATATTGAAAAGTGTATTGTTTAACGAAAAGCTGGGAGCGTATTTATTAGATTTGAAGGAGCAGGAGGGTCATTTTTATGTGAAGTTTCCGAAGAAGACGGGTCGAGAGATGCAGGATTTGGAGGCTTACAGAGTTTCTTTGGGTAAGGCATCTTAAGTTTTTTTTCATTTAAGAGGATGGAGGATGATTGATTTTACGTCATTGCGTTTGAGTCGTCCTTTGGAGATGTTGCATCCTTTGGGTAGGGTAGGTTTGGTGGCACTTTCGACAGATATTAACATTGAGAGTGATTTGGCGAGGATGTATCCGGAGGGTGTGGAATTTTTCACGACTCGTGTGAGGAATTGGAATCCGCTGACGGTATTGAATTTGCGGAAGATGGAGGGAGGAATAGGGGATGCATCGGGAAGTTTATTGCCTGGTACGGACTTGGACGTGGTGATTTACGCGTGTACGTCTGGAGCGATAGCGATAGGGGAATCTCGGATAGAGTCGTTGATTTGTGAGGGCAATCCTGGGAGCAAAGTGATTAATCCTGCGCGTGCATCGCTTGAGGCTTTGAAATTTTACGGAGCGCGTAAGATATCGGTTCTGACGCCTTATACGGAGTCTATGACGCGGGAGGTTGTGGGTTTTTACGAGGGTTTTGGTTATGATGTGGTTCGTATGGGAGGTTTTGGGTTTGAGGATGATACGGCGATGAGTTTTATAAGTTTGGATGATATTGTGGAGGCATCGATGGAGATATGCGATGAGGAGAGTGATTTATTATTTTTGTCTTGTACGGCTCTTCGTTCTTCTGAGGTGTTGGAAGAGTTGGAGGAGAGGTTGGGCAAGCCTGTGATAAGCAGCAATCAGGTTTTGGTGTGGTTGAGTTTGAGGTTATTGTCGTATGTTGGCAGGGTTGAGGGTTATGGTTCTCTATTGAGGACTGGTTTATGAGTATTGTTTTGGGAGAGCCTCCGCGTGGTTTTGTGCGTGAAGAGTTTGAGCGTCGGACGGGGTTTTTACAAAGGGAGATGTTGGAGATGGGGGTGGATGTAGTTTTTTTCACGACGGAGGCGGAGTTTCGTTATTTTAGTGGATTTCGGACTCAATTTTGGGAGAGTCCGACGCGTCCGTGGTTTTTGGTGGTTCCGCGAGAAGGATTGCCTGTGGCGGTTATTCCTGAGATAGGTGTTTTGGGTTTTGAGGATACGTGGATAGAGGATGTGAGGAGTTGGTCGTCGCCGTGTCCTGAGGATGATGGCGTGAGTTTATTGGGTCGGACTTTGGGAGAGTTTTCAGATTGTTTTGGTTGTATAGGGGGTATGTTTGGTCCAGAGACGTATCTTCGGATGCCGTATAGAAATTTCCGTTTATTGGAAGGAAGTCTTGGGGGTCGAGAGTGTGTGGATGTGAGCGGAGTGATGAGGAAGTTGCGTTCGTTGAAGTCTTCGTCTGAGATAGAGAAGATAAGACATGCGTGTGGTTTGACGAGTGGTGGTTTTGATCATTTGCGAGGTGTTTTGCGTATGGGCATGACGGAGAGAGAGGCTTGCAGGGAGATGCATATGGAGTTGCTGCGTTTAGGAGCGGATCGGTGTCCATATTTGATAGCGGGTTCTGGTAGGGGTGGGTATGAGAGTATCATTATGGGTCCTACGGATCGGGTATTGGAGGATGGAGATATTTTGGTGATAGATGCGGGAGTAGATTTTGAGGGTTATTTTAGTGATTTTGATCGTAATTTTGGATTTGGGAGATTGGATGGAGCGAGTGTGTCTGCGTATGGAGTGTTGTACGAGGCTCTGGAGGCGGGTTTATTGGAGGCGTGTCCTGGTGCGACGACGGGCAGTGTATGGAGAGCGATGAGGGATATATTGGAAAGGGGAGGTTCGCAAGGTGCTGGTGTGGGGAGGCTTGGTCATGGACTGGGTATGCAGTTGACGGAGTGGCCATCGATTGTGGAGGGAGGGGCTGAGGAATTGTCTCCCGGGATGGTATTGACGTTGGAGCCCAGTATGAGTTTTTCTGGAGGCAAGATGATGGTTCACGAGGAAAATATTGTGATAACGGAGACGGGTTGCGAACTGCTTCACAGTCGTACGTGTGAAGAGATTCCGCTTATTGCCTGAGGATTATTCTGAGGGGGAAATGGTGGGCCCGGCAGGACTCGAACCTGCGACCTAACCGTTATGAGCGGTGTGCTCTAACCAACTGAGCTACAGGCCCCAAAGATGTATGCAAGAAGGAAGCATATCAGTTTTCGATGAAGCTGCGTAGTTTTTTTGCACGGGATGGGTGTTTGAGTTTACGAAGTGCTTTTGCTTCGATTTGTCGGACTCGTTCTCTTGTGACGTTGAATTGATTACCGACTTCTTCGAGGGTGTGGTCTTGTCCCATATCGACGCCGAAACGCATTCTGAGGACGCGTTCTTCGCGAGGTGTGAGGCTGGAAAGTATTCTTGTGGTGATTTCGCGCATATTGGAGCGAACGGCGATGTCGTGGGGAGAGAGGGCGTTATTGTCTTTGATGAGGTCGCTGAGCAGGCTTCCGTCGTCGTCTCCGACGGGAGTTTCTAGGCTGACGGGTTCTTTGGCGATTTTCATGACTTTACGAATTTTGTCGACGGACATTCCAAGCGTGCTTGCGAGATGCTCCGGCATGGGTTCGAAGCCATGTTCGAGCTGATATTGTTTGGAGACTCGGACGAGTTTATTGATGGTTTCGATCATGTGTACGGGAATACGTATAGTTCTCGCTTGGTCAGCGATGGATCGTGTGATGGCTTGTCGTATCCACCAAGTGGCGTAAGTAGAGAATTTGTAGCCGCGTCTGTATTCGAATTTGTCGACGGCTTTCATGAGTCCGATATTTCCCTCTTGTATGAGGTCGAGGAGTTGGAGTCCTCTATTTGTATATTTTTTTGCGATGGAGACGACGAGTCTGAGGTTGGCTTCGATCATTTCTTTTTTAGCGGCGGCGGCGGCCCCTTCGCCTTCTTGGAGTTGGATGGCGGTATTATGGAATTCTTCGTAAGAGAGTCTGCTTACTTTGATGGTATCGATGATGGCTTCGTGACTTTCCACGAGGCTTCTTCTTCTTTTGAGGATAGCTTTTTTCCAAGAGTTGTCGTGTTGGGACATATTTTCGAGGAAGAGGGGGTCGACTTCGGATTTTTTGAATGATTTGTCGAATGAGTTTCCGGAGACGCCGCCTTCTTCGATGAGTCGTCTCATTTTGCTACGCATCATGGAGACGTTGCGATGCATTTTGTAGATGGTACTGATGAGGTCATCGAGGGAAGAGGAATTGAAGCGAACGGATCGTGTAAATCTGCCGATATCCCGTTTGTATTTTCTGATGGTGGAAGCGGTAGATTTTGAGGGTTTCCCTGTAGATTCTATGGTGTCGAGTTGTCGTTGTCGTGCATCTTCGAGTCGGCGGTGAAGTTTGACGATTTTTGCGAGTCGTTCGAGAACGAGAGGTCTTAGGGCGAGTTCTTTATTTGTGGCGGAGAGGTCGTGATCATGTTCTTCGTTGGGGTTGGCGAAGGAGTCGTCACTTTCTTCTTCATTTTCGCTGATTTGTTTTTCGATTTCTGGTGACGGTTCGAGGATGCTTGTATTTTCTGTTGGATTTTCGAAGGTTTCTTCGGCGAAGCTGTCTTCGCTGAGGACGGCATCGTCACTTTCGAGGAGTTGTCGGTGTGAGTACATGGTGTCGAGATCGACAATATCGCGTAAGAGGATGTCACCGTTTGAGAGTTGTTTATGCCAAGCATCGAATCGGTCGTAGACGATGGGGAACTGAGCGAGTGCTTCTATGGTTTTGTAGAGTCCGGCTTCGATTCTTTTTGCGATAGCGATTTCGCCGCTTCGTGTGAGGAGTTCGACGGAACCCATTTCTCGCAAGTAGACTCGGACGGGGTCGTCGGTAGAATTGACGTCTTCATCGCTCCAATTTCCGTCGCTGATGGCGAGTTCTTCATCGTCGTTATCGTCATCGCTGTCGTCTTCGTTGTTTTCGAGCGTTTCGTCGACATCGCCGTGGTCTTGGGGGTCACTTTTTTTACTTTTTGTATTGCTTTTCCCGCTGACGAAGGAGATATTTTTTTTGTTGAGGATGGCGAGGATGGTTTCGATTTTGTGTTCATCTGCGGCGATATTGCTAGGGAGCAGGTGAATGATTTCGCCGAGAGAGAGGGGATTATTTTTATTTTTTTTGCGTGCGGCTTCTTGGATTTGGTCGATGACGCCTTGGATTTCGGCATCGATTGGTTTTGCGGCTGAGGTATTTTTTTTCTGAGGGGATGGCATGGGCGAGAGATATTTTCTGGGGTTTGAGGGTTGGGCGTGGGATTGTTGAGGCAGACACATTAACCACATTAACTATTATGGGAGATAGGAAAGGAGATTTCAAGTGTTGGGATTGTGAGAGGGTTGATTTTTTCCTGAGAGAGCCCGAAAGATGCCATGGAGGAGTCGGACATCGGCGGGTGAGAGGGAAGCGTTTGAGAGGAGTCTTTGGATGCGTAATGTTCTGGAAGCGAGATTTTGGGGAGAGAAGTATTGGGCTTGTTTGAGTTTTTGGGAGAGGGAAGAGAAGAGGGCGTGGATATCGTCTTGTGAAGCGAGAGGAGACGGATTTTGGTCTAGACTTGGGTTTAGATTCTGGAGGGAGTAGGCGATGACGGCGACGGCTTGAGCGAGGTTGAGAGAGGGGAAGGATGCGTCGACGGGTAGGGAAATGGCGTATTGGCAAAGGGCGATATGAGCGTTTGAGAGTCCATTTTTTTCTGCTCCGAAGAGGATGCCATTTTTTTGGTTTGAGTATACGTGCTGGAGAGCGGAGGTCGGGGAAAGGTTTTGGTGTTCACGGGTTCTTGCGGTTGTGGCAAACAGCGAGTGCAGGTCTGCGACGGCGTCGTGAATAGATGTTGAGACGGAGACGTCCATGGAGTCGAAGGCGTCAGCGGCAGCAGCGGTGGCGCGAGGATTGGGCCATCCGTCACGAGGGTTGACGATACGGAGTTCTTTGAATCCGAAGTTTCTGATGGATCGAGCGGCCATACCGATATTTTCGCCGAGTTGTGGTTCGACGAGTATGAAGACGGGAGGTTTCATGATTTTTGTGTGTGGTGGTGGAAGAGGAAGAAGTTGTAGCTGTCTGAGAGGGCTTGGAAGGAAGCGTCGATGATGTTGTATGAGAGTCCGATGGTTCCCCACTGAGGTCTGATATCGGAGGAGCAAGTGATGTGTACACGGACAACGGCATCGGTTCCGACGGAGTTTCGAGGAGGGGGGATGATGCGGACTTTGTAGTCTTCGAGTCGGATGTGGTTGATGATGCCGTAGAAGGAAGCGAGAGCTTTCCGCATGGCATTGTCGAGAGCGTTGAGGGGCCCTTTTCCGATGGCGACACTATGGATGGTCTGTTCTCCGACTTGTAAGAGCATGGTGGCTTCGGATTCGACGACGGTCTGTCCTCGAGCGTTGATTCTGTGGTCGTCGATGACGCGAAAGCGGATGAGTTTGAAGAAGCTGTAGACTTCCCCGAAGAAGTTACGGATGTAGATATCGAGGCTGGCGTCGGAGTCGTCGAAAGAGTATCCCTTGGCTTCGTACTGTTTGACGGCGTTGAGGAGTTTATCGATGGATTGATTGTTGATGTGTTGTGTGAGTTCCATTTCTTCGAGTCGTGCACGCATGGAGGCTCTTCCTGCTTGGTCTGAGACAATGACTTTGCGTTTGTTTCCGACGCGTTCGGGTTTGACATGTTCGTAGAGGTCAGGGCTTTTGGCAACACCGGAGGCATGGAGTCCCCCCTTGTGGGCGAAAGCGGAGGCCCCGACGTAAGGAGCGTATGGATTGGGGGTGAGCGAGAGTTGTTCATTAAATTTTTGCGAGAGGGAGGAGAGGTTCTGGAGATGTTGAGCAGACGGTCCTGTGGAGAAGGATGTTTTGAGGTTGATATTGGCGAGTAAGGTTGTGAGGTTTGCATTTCCGCAACGTTCGCCGAGTCCGTTGATGGTTCCTTGTATCATGGAAGCGCCATTTTCGATGGCGGCCATGCTGATAGCGACGCCCTGTCCGGTGTCGTTGTGGGCATGGATTCCGATTTGTGTATTGGGGAAGGCCTCTGCGACATTGGCGACGATCTCTGCGACTTCATGAGTAAGCGTTCCGCCGTTGGTATCGCAAAGAACGATCCATTTTGCCCCGCCTTCTATGGCATGACGGAGAGCATTGAGGGCGTATTCTTTATTGTATTTGAATCCGTCGAAGAAGTGTTCTGCGTCGAAGAGGGTTTCGGGTACGTGCTGTTGGGTGTGGTGGAAAGAGTCTTTGATGGTGTTGAGGTAATCGTGAGGATCTGCGGAGAGTGCGTTTTCGACCTGTTGGAGTGAAGATTTTCCGACGAGGGTGATGGCGTCCGGTTTGACGTTGATGAGGTTCGCGAGCATGGGGTCGTTGGCGAGGGAACGTCCGACTTGAGGTGTCATTCCGAAGGCGACGGATCGAGAGTGTGAAGAGGGAGGAATATTTTCGAAAAACTGGGTATCGGTGGGATTGGCCCCTGGCCATCCTGCTTCTATGTAGTCGATACCGAGATTGGCGAGGTCTTCGTAGATAGAGATTTTGTCACTGTGGGTGAAGTCGATTCCTTGAGTTTGCGCGCCGTCGCGTAGGGTTGTGTCGTAG
>CAKMZR010000042.1 GCA_929200455.1 uncultured Alphaproteobacteria bacterium
GGGTGGGGTGGGGTGCTTGAGGGTGTCGTGCTTGAGGGTTTCGAGTACGAGGCTAGCAAGAGCGTAGACGGCAGGGTCGCCTGAGCAGATGAGGGCGACGGATTTCCCGAGATGGGCTTCTTTGATGGTGGCATTGACGCGATCTGTTTCTTTTCCGAGGGGGAAGCTTTGGATATTTTTGTGGGAAGAGAAGGTTTTGAGGAAGGAAAGGTAGAGGTCGTATCCGATGAGAGTATCGGCACTGTGTAGAGCGAGGACGGCATCGACGGTGAGGAATCGAGCGTCGCCTGGGCCGATTCCGACGACATGGATATGTCCGACAGGATTTCCGGCTGAGGTCAGATGGGATTGTGAGAGGGGTTTTGCGGCAGCGGCAAGAGCACAAGTGGCGTGTTCTGAGATGTGTTTGGGTATGATGAGTCGGGCGTCGGGAAGTTCGGACGATGAGGAAGCAAGAGCAAGGGCTGCGGCTTCGGCAACGGAGGGTGTACCGACACTTTTTTCGACGGATGGATTTGGCGGGAGTGCGTAGACTTGGCTCCAAGAGGACAGGGATTCCGGGGGAAAGGTTCGTATGGGAATGGAGAGGTGTTGGGCAAGGGCGTGGAGAGCGGGTTCGTGAGCTTTGAGGGAAAGGGTGGCAAGGGCAGCGATGGAAGAGGGTGCGATATGGTGTTGTTCGAGGGTTTTGAGGACGAATTCTTTGACTTTTTCTGGGGATGCGTGACGGATGGTGCCGACACCGAGGACGAGGGAGGGTGGATTGATGATGAGGGCGGGTGAGTCGGGAATGGATTTGTCGGTGACGATGATGTCGGGATTTGGCGATGGATTTTCGGGTATGAGGTTGGTGTGGGTGTGTGGTGAGAGGAAGTCATGTTTGACGGAGGATTGGGAGGATAAGCGGTGTTTTTGTTTGCGGAGGCTGTCGATCTTTTGGTGGGAGGCGATGTGCCATTCTTGGGGCAGGGTGTCGAGGGGAGAGGGTGGAGAGGCACTGGTGATGACGGGAGCGGCATTGAGGATTTTTGCGATTTGGCGTGTGAGGGTATTGGCTCCGTGGTGGGCACCGAGAAGAGCGATGACGTGGGAGCTGTCCGGGGCTATGACGACGACGGGGGGTTCTGTATGTTTTGAGGAAAGGAAGGGTGCGAGAAGGCGTACGATGATTCCGACGGCGGAGACGGCGATGATGGGTTTTTTGGCGAGGAAGGCGTTTTGTAGGTTTGACGAGAAGTTGTTGGAGTCGGGAGTTGTTTCCCAAGAGGGTTGTTGTGAGATGATGCGTGAGATGATGTCTTGGGCGTGTGGAGAGGGAGAGAGGATGATGGGTTTCATGAGGGTGCTTTGATGAGGATGAGGGAGAAGTAGGGTAGGGTGTCTGAGGGAGAGAAGTCTGAAAGGGGTGTCAGGCTTTGTTGTGGGAAGGAAGCGTATGAGGCGACGAAGGCGAGATTGAGTTTATTGTGTGAGCGGATAATTTCGAGGAAGCTTGGGAGTCTTTTCCCGACTTTGAGGATGGCACAAGGGTGGGGAAGGGAGAGGATGTGGTTGATATTTTGGGGAGAGTCTGTGGCGGAGATGATGTGGAAGTGCTGGTGGTATGAGCATAGGGGGAAGAGGAGGGAAGCGGAAGCGGCACTGACGGATGATATACCGGGAATGACGACGACGGGATAGAGACTGATCATGAGGGTCATGATGTACTGGAAGGAGCCGTAGAGCATGGGGTCGCCCTCGCACAAGACGGCGACGTTTTGGCCCTTGTCGAGGAAGGGAGAGATTTGTTTTTGCCATGAGAGGTAGATATTGGGGTTTGGAGTTCCGGGATTTATGGGCATTCTGAGGAAGATTTTTTGTGTTTGGGGTTTGATATGATTTTTTGCGATGGAGTAGGTGAGGGAGTGTCCGTCTTTTGGAGCAGGAAACGCGACGACGGAAATATTTTGGAGGATTCGGAGGGCTTTGAGGGTGATAAGTTCGGGGTCGCCGGGTCCGACGCCGATTCCGTAGAGGGTTCCGGTTTGTGATTGTGGTGAGGATTTATTCATGAGGAAGCGGTAAAGACGTATTGGATGAGAGGCATGGAAGGTTTCCATCCGTGGAGTGTACTAATTTTTTGTGCGGAAGAAAGATGGATTTGGGAGAGTGAGCCTCCATTTTGGGCGTGGATGTCGAGAAGGATTTTTTCGCTTTCGAGGGTGACGGCGTTTGCGACGATGCGTCCATGTGGGAGGATGTTTTGTTGGCAGAAGGCGAAGAGTTGAGGATTTTTTGCGAGTCCGCCTCCGATGAAGATGGCGTGTGGTTTTGGAAGGTTGAAGCATGATTCGGGGGCGGAACCTTGGATGGGTTTGACGAGGTTACTGACGCCAAATTTTTCGATATTGAGGAGGATATTTTGGAATCGTTTAGATTTTTGTTCGATGGGGAAGGCTTGTCCGCCCATGCGAGCCCATTCTATGGAGACGCTTCCTGATCCGGCACCAATATCCCAAAGGACGGCATGGGGTTGGAAGGCGAGGGATGCGAGGGTGAGGGCGCGAAAGGGAGTTTTTGTGATGTTATTGTCGTGAGAGAAGAGGTTGTCATGGAGTCCGAAGAGGGGGAGGGCGTGTTCCCAATTTTCGGGTATGTGGAAGGCGAGACAGTGGAGGTCTGCGACGGGATTTTGTTTTTTCAGCCAGACGCGAGGAGAGCAAGAGAGGATGCGTTCTTGTGAGCTTCCGAGATGTTCGAGGACTGTGAGATTGATGTGGCCTAGGTTTTGTTCGACGAGTATTTCTGCGACTTCGAGGAGGGTGGATGCATTGCGTGTGAGGGTGATGATGCGACGATTTTTGAAGAGGTGAGGAAGGAGGGTTCTGGGGGGAAGGTGGTGAAGGCTGATGGGGGTGGTTTGTTCGAGAGGCCATCCAAGGCGTGCACAGGCGAGGTCGAAACTGCTAGGGGAGGGAATGATATTGATATTTTTGAGGGGGAAGTGTTGTAGGAGTAGTTTTCCGATTCCGTGCCACATGGGATTCCCGCTTGCGAGGATGGAGACGGGTTGGGGAGCGGCTTGTATATCGGGTATGTTATGGGCGAGAGGAGATTTCCAAGGGTGGGTGTGAGCGGTGATGTGGGAGGGTAGGTTTTGGATATGTCGTGTTCCGCCGAAGAGGGATTTGGAGTTGGCGATGAGTTCTTGGACTTGTAGGGAGAGGCTATCCCATCCATTGTCGCCGATGCCGATGAGGTTGATATTTTTTGTCATGATGATTGTTTGCTGTGAGAGAGTATGAGTGCATTGAGGGCAGAGGCGGCGATGGCACTTCCGCCTATTTGTCCTTTGAGTGTGATGAAGGGGCAGGGAGCGTGTTCGATGAGGGCATCTTTTGCTTCTGCGGCCCCGACGAATCCTACGGGCATACCGATAATGAGGGCGGGAGAGGGTGTATTGTGTTCACTGAGACATTCGAGGAGTCGAAAGAGGGCGGTGGGAGCGTTCCCGATGACGACGATAGCATGATCGAGATGTTCTTTCCATAGGTCGACGGCGGCGGCAGATCGTGTGGTTTTATTTTTTTGTGCGATGGTGGGGGTTTGTGGATGATTGAGTGTACAGATGAGAGGGGATGATAGGGGTTGAAAGGAAGTGACGGCGGCTTTGACCATGAGTGCATCGACGAGGATGGGTCGTTTTTGATCGAGTGCGAGGAAAGCGTGTGCGGTGACGTCGCCGTGCCAATGTATGGATGTGGCGATGCTGGGGATTCCGCAGCTATGGATCATGCGGATGATGAGGGGTTGTAGGGACGGTGGGAAGGGAGAGAGGTCGACGGCTTCACGGATTCGCTGGAAGGAGAGTTGATAGATTTTTTCTGGGTCGCGAATGTAGTGAAAGTTTTTGGACATGGAGGTATATGAGCATTAAATGACGACACCGGTGCCTTTGAAAAGCACCGGTGCCGTAGTCATTGGCGTGTATGGCCAATGGGAAAGGATGGTTTTTTGATTACTTCAAACGGTCTTCGACGAGTCTCCATACGGATTCGAAGAAGCCGGCTTCTTGTGTCGGAGCGACAGCGAATTTCCGTTTGGAAGGTTTCTCGAGGATTGAGAAGTTTTTGTCGATGGTCCCGAGGTTCACGAGTTGTTGGTCCGTGGGAGCCTTACCGTTTTGGACGATGGTGCCATGATTGATTTTGTCGACCAGAGTAGCACCCCATTTTGAGCTTACGTGAATGGAGGTGGGACCTTCATTCTTTTCTGGCTGAAGGAGCACGAACTGTTCTTTTTTGCTGTCGACCTTGAGGAAGAGCTTGGTGCCTCGAATGCCGATGGTGGCAAGGGAGGTTTTGATTTTCATGACGTCTTTGTCTTTGTTGTTAAGCTGTCCACTGACGACGAGCAGGGCACCTCTTATGAGTCGTGAGATGAAGCGTCCATCTTTTGTGTATTGGTCATAAATCATTTCGTCGATGACGATTTCTGAGTCTGAGCCGACGAGGAAGTTGCTGCCATCTTTGAAGAGTATGAGGGCTTCACTCCCATTTGAAGTGCTGAGGATATCGCCTTGATAGACGAGGTCACGAACTTCGAGTTGTCGTTTTGCGCCGTAGAAAGATGCGGCGACGATGTCACCTTTTACTTCTTGGATTTCTCCTACACTTTGATCGGCGTGAGCAGCGGTCATGCTGAAGAAAGCCAAAGCGGCAAAGAGGGTTGACAAAAAGGTCATCCTTTTGAGAAGGGGGAATGAGAGATGTGTCATAATGTGTACTCCTGCAACAATAGATAATATTTACGAGCGAACCTATTTCTTGTGTCTGTAGAAGACTCAAAAGCCAGGAGTGCTCAAAGATCGAGCCCAAAGGGGCTCTGCCGAACAACTGCGATTTTAAATCTGCACGTAATAAATTTGCACAGAAACAAGATCGCGAAGTTTACGAAGGTACAGAGGCACAAATGTTCCGTGATGCCCCCAAGCTTCTTTTTCATTGAAGCTCCCATCCCTTATTCATTTCCCCCGACTCCCCCCCGACTCCCTTTGTGCAGACTTCCCCTAGACGTTTATATCTCCCACTCCTCTTTGACTCCCCCCCCTCTTGTCCTTCCACTTCACTGGCAGATTACACGGACTTACTCTTTTATACAAGCCACATGCGTGATAGAGATATCAAGAAAATGTGATATGCCTGTAGTTTACGCAAGCAAGTGAGGGTTATGACGTGGGGTCCTCTTTGTCGTTGACCTCTTCTTCATCAGGATTGTCTTCGGGTTCGTTTTGCGTTTCTTCCTCTGGACTCTCAGAGTCTGTGGCTTCATCGCTCTGGGTCTCTACTGGAGTTTCCGCCTCTGAGCTCTCGGATTCTATGACTTCATCACTTTGGGTTTCTACTGGAGTTTCTTCCTCTGAGCTCTCGGAGTCTACGGCTTCATCACTTTGGGTTTCTACTGGAGTTTCCGCCTCTGGACTCTCGGAGTCTTGGGTCTCTACTGGAGTTTCTTCCTCTGGATCGCTTTCACTGGGTTGTTGTTTGAAGGCACTGAGTTGAACGCCCAAGATATCGCCAAGAGAAGCACCTGAATCGGTGCTTCCGTATGCTTTGACGGCGGCACGTTCTTCTTCTCGTTCATATTTCCGTATGGAGAGGGTGAGTTTTCCAGAAGATCTTTCGACTCTGGTGACTTGAGCGTCGAGTTTTTCTCCGACGGCGAATCGCGTGAGTCGTTGTTCTGATGGGTCGATAGCGAGTTCGCTTCTGGGAATATAGCCTTCGACATCGTCACCGATGGAGACGACGAGTCCATTTTCCCCGACTTCATTGACGAGGCAAGTGACGACTTCGCCGACTTTGTGGGCGGCATCATCTTTTCTTGCGACTTGGTGTAGTCCGAGGCTGACGCGTTCTTTTTCAGGGTCGACATCCAAAATTTCCATGGTGACTTCGTCATCTTTTTTGTAAGCGGAGAGTATATCGTCGCTATTATTTTTGTCTCCGCCGAGGTGAGAGACATGAGCCATGCCGTCAATATCTTCAGTGAGTCCGATGAAGAGACCGAATTCGGTGATGGTTTTGATTTTGCCTGTGATTTGCGTACCTGTGGGGTGTGATGCTTTGAAGGCTTCCCATGGATTTGGCGTACACTGTTTCATGCCGAGGCTGATGCGTCGTTTTGGGATGTTGATATCCAAGACGCGCACGGTGACGGTTTGTCCTTTTTCGAGGAATTTGGAGGCGACGAGGTTTCGTTTTGACCAAGACATTTCTGAGACGTGTACGAGTCCTTCGATTCCTTCTTCGAGTTCGACGAAGGCGCCATATTCTGTGATATTATTGACTTTGGCGTCGAAGTTGGTGTCTTGGGGGTAGCGATCTTCGATATCTTCCCATGGGTCTTTATCGAGTTGTTTCATGCCGAGACTGATTCGCTGAGTATCGCGACTGAATCGGATGACTTGTACTTTTATGGTGTCGCCGATATTGACGAGTTCTGAGGGGTGTCCGACGCGGTTCCAAGCCATATCGGTGATATGGACGAGTCCGTCGATTCCGCCGAGGTCGACAAAGATACCGTAGTGGGTAATATTTTTGACGACGCCGTCGACGATCATGCCTTCTTCGAGGGTTTTGAAGAGTTCTTCACGTTTTTCGTCGCGAGCATCTTCCATGATGGCGCGTCTAGAGACGACGATGTTTCCGCGTTGTCTATCCATTTTGAGGATTTGGAAGGGTTGGCTTGTTTTGAGGAGGGGAGTGATATCGCGCGCGGGTCTGATGTCGACTTGGGAGCCGGGAAGGAAGGCGATGGCGCCTTCTACATTGACGGTATAGCCGCCTTTGACGCGACTGAGTATGAATCCTTCGATTTTGTTTCCGGCTTCGAATTTTTTCTCGAGGTCGCTCCAAGCGAGTTCTCTGCAAGCTTTTTCGCGAGAGAGGACGGCCATACCGTCTTTATTTTGGAGTCGTTCGATATAGATATCGTAGGTATCGCCTTCGTTGATGAGGGGTTTATCGTTTCCGTCTTGAGCGAATTCGCGGATATCGACCCATCCTTCGGCTTTGAGTCCGACATCGATAAGGACTTGGTCTCCGCTTACGCGTATGATGTGTCCTTCGACGATGGATCCGGCTTTTGGGTCATGGTGTTCGACATATTCTTCAAAGAGTTGAGCAAAAGAGAGGTCGTCATTTTGGGAGTTTTCTTCTTGGGAGGGGGAGGAGTTATCAGTCACGAGGTATTTACAATTCTATATTACGAAGGCCTTGTCCTGCGGTGTTTAAGGTGCAGGCAAGGACGGTCCTCCATGGAAGGAACCTTGAAGAAAGACTGGAGGGATATTCTTTCATAAGGTTTGATTTAGGGTTCCGCTCTTGTGAGGGTATTTTATAGAGAAATTGCAGATGCATAAGTCGCGACTCTGCTTACGAAGGTTGAGATTACACCCGTTAGGTACATGACAGTGGGAGTCATGAGTTCTTAGGTGAAGTTACGGATACCAAGGTAGAGAGCGACAGTATTCTCTATGAGGGCATAATACCCATACGCACCAAGGTTTCAAGACATATTTCAAGAGTTTTTTCGGGAGAGAGTGCAGAAGAATCGATGACGGTAGCATTTTGGGGAATGACGAGGGGGGCATGGGAGCGTTGAGAATCTTGGAGGTCGCGTTGTTGCAGGTCTTTTTTTACGTGTTCTTGGGATTGAGTTTCTGGGGTATTTTGTTCGAGGGCTCTACGTTTTGCGCGTTCTTCGATGGAGGCGTTGAGATAGAATTTTGCGTGAGCGTGTGGGCAGACGACGCTTCCTGTATCGCGACCGTCCAAGACGGCCCCTTTGTAGGGTTGGGGGGGATTATTGGCGAGGTATTGTTGTATGGGAAGCAGGGCACTTCTGAGTTCGGGGAAGGTGGCGATACAGGAGGCGATTTTGGAGACTTCGGTTTCGCGAAGCTGGGACGAGGGTATGACGGGAGCTGTGATCTGAGAAGCGATGTGTGCGGCATTTTTTGGGGAAGGGTCTAGTTGTTGGGAGAGGATTTCGAGGGCGACGGCACGGTAGAAGAGTCCTGTATCGATCCAGAGGAGGTTTAGGGATTCGCTTAGGAGTCGAGCGAGAGTCCCTTTTCCGCTGGCAGCGGGTCCATCGATGGTGATGATGAGATTCATGAGTTTTCGTGGGAAGAGGTTGAAAAGGAGGCCCCGATTGATGTCATGAGGGAAGAGAAGGAGGGGAAGCTGGAGTGGATGGCTAGGGGGTTATCGATGGTCATGGGATTGGCAGCGGCCATTCCGAGGACGAGTGCACTCATGGCGATGCGGTGATCGAGATGTGTTTGGACGAAGCCTCCTCCGCTTGGACTTTTTCCATTTCCGTGTATGGAGATGGAGTCGTGGCTGGTTTCGACTTTGACGCCGGCTGCGATGAGCATATCGGCGGTGGCGGTGAGACGATCACTTTCTTTGACGCGAAGCTCTGAAAGTCCTTGGCAGACGGTAGTGCCCGTGGCACAAGCGGCGGCGACAGCGAGGATGGGGAATTCGTCGATCATGAGAGGGACACGTTCAAGAGGCACTTTGATGGCTTTGAGTTCTGAGGATTCGGCGTGAATATCTGCGACGGGCTCACCGCCTTGTAGGGAGGGATTGGTAAGGGAGATATTTGCACCCATTTCGATGAGGCATTGGAGGAGTCCTGTCCTCGTGGGATTGGTGTTGACTTGGGGGAGTGTGAGGGAGGAGTCTTGGGTGACGAGAGCGGCAACGAGAGGGAATGCGGCGGCACTGAAGTCTGAGGGCACGTGGATATCTATGGCTTGTAGAGAGGGATGACCGTTGAGTGAGATTTGTGTTGTGTTTTTGGTACGTTCTTTTGAGACGGGGCAACCGAAAGCGGGGAGCATGGTTTCTGTGTGGTCACGTGTGGGTATGGGTTCTGTGATGACGGAGGTGCCTGAGGCGTGCATGGCGGCAAAGAGGATGGCGGTTTTGACTTGGGCGGAAGCAACAGAGAGGGTATGGACGAGGGGAGAGAGGTTTTCTGCTCCTTTGATGAGGAGGGGTAGGTAATTATTTTGCCGTGCGAAGAAGGAGATGCCCATGGATGAGAGGGGTGCGATGACGCGATTCATGGGTCGTTTGCTGAGCGAGGGGTCTCCGGATAGGAATGTACTCATGGGGTATCCGCCGACGATTCCCATGATGAGTCGTGTGGAGGTGCCGGAATTTCCCATAAAGAGTACGTCGTGAGGTTCTTGGAGTCCTTTTTTTCCGACGCCTGTGACGGTAAGTTGTGATTTATCGGTTGAGATGGCAGCGCCCATGGCGGAGAAGGCGTTGATGGTGGCGTGAATATCTTCTGAGATGAGGGGATTGAAGATTTGTGATGTTCCTTCTGCGAGGGAAGCGAGCATGACGGCGCGGTGAGAGATAGATTTGTCTCCTGGGATTCTGAGGGTTCCTTGAAGTTTTTTGACGGGGAGTGAGGAAAGGGGAGTTGCCATGTTCTGAAGGGGAAAATAGGGGGAAGTTGAGGTTATCTATTGACCCGACTGGTAATTTTCTGTTAGGGGTGTGTGACGGGATTTTTCTTTTGAAGTTTGATGTTAGACGAGTTGTTATGTGATATCAAGCGACGAGGGGATAAGAGGGTATGGTTTTGGCAAGAGAGAAATTTGTACATTTTTGAGGAGTGTGTGTGAAGTGAGTGTGGCGATTAATATGGGATATCGGCGTTATTGCCATAAGTGCAAGGTGCCTTTTTATGATAAGTTTTCGGATCCTGTGGTGTGTCCTTCGTGTACGCATAGTGTTCCTGCGGCTCGTTTTACGCAGTTGAAGTCGTCTCGACTTTCGTCTGGTTTTTTTGACGAAGACAAGATCGATGATTTGGAAGGGGAGGATATAGCGGCAGTGGATTTGGACGAAGAGGAGGGAGATATAGCGGGAGTGGAAGGTGAGGCGGATATACTTTTGATTCCTTCGGGATCCGAGGGTGGTGATGCAGATGATGATGTGGTGGTGACGCCGGATGATATGGTGGGAGAGCCTGAAGGTATAGAGGACGATCTGGGTGAAGGTGAGGGGAATTAGGGATGGAGTAGGAGGGGGTTTATTGAGTTGATGAGTTGTTCGGCGGTGGTATGTTTTTGTGTGTTTTTGGGGTGATGTGCGGCGAGGCTGTGTAGGTTTGAGGCGTGGGCGGCGGCGTGTTTTGAGGGGATGTTCTGAGCAAGAAGGGCTCCGATAATTCCTGAGAGGACGTCCCCACTTCCTGCGGTGGCAAGAGATGTGGGAGCAAGTGTTTCGATGCGGGTGGGTTGAGAGGGGCAGGCGATGGAGGTATCGTTTCCTTTGAGGAGGACGACTTGTTGTGTTTTTTGTGCGGCGAAGAGGGCGCGTTCATGCCTTGATGAGAGGGATTCGGGGGGTGAGAAGACGTATGAGTATTCGCGATCGTGGGGTGTGAGGACGGCGGTTTCTGGGGGGAGTTGAGAGAGGATTTGGATGAAGTCTGAGGGTTTATCTGCGAAGGCTTGAAAGATTCCGGCATCGAGAACGCGAGGGAGTGATGGGGGTATGAGGGTTAGGATTTTTTGCAGTGAGGGGAAGTCTGTATCGCCTGGTCCGAGTATGAGGGCGGAGATGCGAGATTCTTGTTGGATGAGGGAAGCGAGATGTTTTGTATTTTTGAAGGGTTTTACGATCATACTGGTGTCGCAGAGGGAGAGGATTAGGGGTGCGTGTGATTGTGGAGCGAAGAGTATGATAATTCCGCATCCTACTTTTCGAGCGGCTTTTGCGGCGAGTATGGCGGCCCCTGGCATGAGGGGAGAGGCTTTTATGGCGAGGAGTCCTCGAGAGTATTTGTGTGTGTTGAGACTTGGGTGGGGAGGTGTGAGTGTGGGGAGTGAGGGGTGATTGGGTATGAGGGTATCGGAAGAGAGGGGTATGAGTTTTTGATTGAATTCTGGGAGTCCGATATCGACGACGATGAGTTTTCCTGAGCGTTCTTTTGTGGGGAGTATGAAGTGTCCTATTTTGGGTCTGTGGAAAGCGATGGTGATGTGGGCGTGGGGGAGGGGTTGTTTGGAGAAGATTTTTCCGTTATGGGCGGAACACCCGCTGAGGA
>CAKMZR010000043.1:0-1188 GCA_929200455.1 uncultured Alphaproteobacteria bacterium
CCGTCACACCCATGGACAATACCCTCAACGCCTCGCTCTTTCCGCTTGGGGCACCTCAAATATGCGTACAGGGGGCGATGATGTCGCTCAAGTCCTCGCCCTCATAGGCGTAGAACCTTCTTGGGATTCTTCGAGCCAGAGAATCAACGGATTCTCCGTTGTCCCCCTCGACACACTCTCAAGGCCTCGTGTCGATGTCACCCTCCGCATTTCAGGATTCTTCCGCGACGCCTTCCCCCACCTCATCACCCTTCTCGATGAAGCCTTACGTGCCGTCGCCGCTCTCAAGGATGAACCCTCCCATCTCAATCCCCTTGCTCATGCCTCTTCACGCGATACACAAAACCTCACCTCCGACGGGTTCTCTCCCGACGAGGCTTCTTGGCTTGCTTCATCTCGTATCTTCGGATCCCGTCCCGGGGCTTACGGGGCTGGCCTCCAAACCCTCATCGACGCCGATGCTTGGAATTCCGTACACGACCTCGCCCAAGCCTTCCTTTCTTGGAGCAGCTATATCTATTCTTCTCCCGCTTGTGTGCCTCCTCCTTTGCGGCACCACCACGCACACTACGGACATCACCACCCGGCCTCCCTTTCCTCTCGCCTTGCCTCTGTAGAACTTGTCGTCCATAACCAAGACAATCGGGAACATGACCTTCTCGATTCCGATGACTACTACCAATTTGAAGGGGGGCTTGCCGCCAGCATCAAATCCTTGTCCGGACACCAGCCCGAAATCTATCACATGGATCACTCACGGCCCGACCATCCTCAAGCCCTCACCCTCAAAGAAGAAATCGGAAAAGTCGTCCGTGCACGCGTCACAAACCCCAAGTGGATAAATGCTATGCAACGTCATGGACACAAAGGCGGATTCGAAATGGCGGCTACCGTCACATACCTCGTTGCTTTTGCCGCCACCACATCACAGGTCGACAACTCTCACTTTGACCGCGTTTTTGAAGCTTTCCTCGGAGACCAAAGTGTTATCGACTTCCTCCTCGAAAACAACCCGGATGCTCTCCGTGAAATATGCGAAAAATTAACCCTTGCCCTCGATCGCGAACTCTGGACGACACGTCATAACCACGCCCGTACATCCCTTCAGGAACATCTCTCTGCTCTCAACGCGTAAATCTCGCCACGCCCTCTCTTGCAACCATCCTCCCTTGGCAACCTTCCCTTGGC
>CAKMZR010000043.1:1288-10988 GCA_929200455.1 uncultured Alphaproteobacteria bacterium
AAATCTCGCCACGCCCTCTCTTGCAACCATCCTCCCTTGGCAACCTTCCCTTGGCAACCTTCCCTTGGCAACCTTCCCTTGGCTAACACCCTAGCTTCTGCCCCCCTAGCTCCTACCATTGAGAATGTTTCCCAAATTACGCTGGGATTCCGTGTTAAAGAACAAATCATTGCCAGGATTGCGAAGAGCACTGTCTTCCTCCAGACGGGTTTGGGTCACACTGCCATCATCTGCAACACCTTCTACGACATTGCTCCCCACCACCACGGCATTCGGCTGGTTTCGCAATACCGCCAAGGCTTCCTGCTCGTCCAAAAGACGCAAAGATGTACTCGCTTCGCGGTTTTCCACCGCACGCTCAATCACACTGCCTCCAAAGCTATCCGTAATTTGCGAACGACGCTCCCTCTGACCCGCTTCCAAAAACTCATCAAAAGATTGAGACCTATCCCCCACAAGCTCTCCCAAAGCACGCTCAATACTCGTCAAACGCTCGAGTTCTTCCCCTTGACGCCTAATACCAGCCAACTCAAGATTTTGCTGACCCGAAGAACGCGCCTCGTCAAGATTACGGGTGTTCGCCACCACTTCATCTTGAACATCAAAGCCTGATTCCACGTCCGAATTGCGTCTTGCCGTAAAGGCCGCATCCGACTCGCGGCTTCCCGCTATGTAGCTTTCCTTCCTCTCATCCAAAGAATCAAGTTGGGTCGTAAGACGATCCGCAAACGCAGAGCGACGTGCATCCCCAAATCTTTCCGTAAACTCACTCGTGTCACGGACAACATCTTCCCTCTCATCTCGACCCCTTGACGCCGCTTCGGCTCGCTCCTGAAAACGGGCCGCCACATCCTCGCTCGATCGCGCGTTATCTACAAAAGTTGCAGCACCCGGATCTCGATCCGGCAAACGCTCCTCTTGACCCGTCTTCTCCTTCTCCCCCTCAAGCTCCCCCAAACCCCGAATCAACTGCGAAACCAAGTCCTCTTTCTTCCCTTGCCGTACCCTCTCGGCAAATGAAGCTTCTTGCGAACGCTTCTTGTTAATCTCTGCTTGACTCTCTGCCAAAGACGCAAAGCTCTTCACAACAGACGGATCCTCAATTTTTGCCGGATCCTTTACAAACTCGTCCTCGTCTTTGTCCTTGTCTTTACTTCGCGAACTTCGGGACACGCCCCGCAACAATTCCGTTAAACTCACACCCTCGTTAATATCTGGTATACCTGTCATTCTGACCTCTCTTAGGTTGTCCGTTTTAGAAACCAAAGCTATCAATAACCCCCAAACCCAATACCCCCTAATAGCATCCTTAATCCCTCTTGCAGAAAAATATCATCCATAACATTCTCCACAAAATAAGGACCAGTACCGACAAAATAACAAGAAAAATAAAAAATGTCAAATTTTTTACATAAACCCACACACCGTCTTGGGCTGCCTCCCCTCCCACACCTATCTCTAGCCCCCCCCTGCTCCATCCCCCCTGCCTAGCCCCTCACCACAAGCACGCAACCGAACTCACGCTCCGTCTTGGGCCGCCTCCCCACCACAGTCCCTCAACCCTGCTCTAGCCCCTCACCACAAGCACGCAACCAAACTCACGCTCCGTCTTGGGCCACCTCTTCCCCTCCCCCTTCCTCGCCAGAAGAAGACGACGACGCCACCAAGGACGCTTCCTGCTCTTCCAAACGCTTTTTCTCTTGGGCCGCACGCTGTTCCCGAATCTCCTTGTCACGGCGATCCGCTTCCTGCTGAACAAGACGAACAGAAGCTCCCGTTCCCACAGGAATCAAACGACCCGCTATCACATTCTCCTTCAATCCATGAAGTCGATCATACTTCCCAGAGACAACAGCTTCCGTCAACACCCGAACCGTCTCTTGGAACGACGCCGCTGATATAAATGACTGAGTCTGAAGAGAAGCACGCGTTATCCCTTGCAAAACCAAACGATAACCTATCTCTTTCTTACCCTCCTCTTGCAAAGTCTTGTTCACATTCAAGATCTCTATCTTATCTATCACCTCTCCTTCCAAATACAAACTCTCCCCAGAATCCACAATCTCCACCTTCTGAAGCATCTGATGCACAATCACTTCTATGTGCTTGTCGCTTATCGTCACCCCCTGCATACGGTACACCTTCTGAATCTCCTGCTTAATGTAATTCAAAAGATTCTCCACGCCAAACAACTCCAGAATCGTATGAGGTGACGGATTCCCGTCTATCAACATGTCTCCACGCTCCACCTTCTCACCCTCGCGTGCAGACAAATGCAACGTGCGCGGCACCATCAACTCCACCGGTTCTCCTTCGTCCTCTTCCGGACGAATAATCACACGACGCTTGTTCTTATAATCCTTGCCTATCTCTATCACACCACTCACAGGGGCCAAGATCGCCTGATCTTTGGGCAAACGCGCTTCAAACAACTCCGCAACACGCGGCAATCCACCCGTAATATCCCTGTTCTTCGTCGATTCCGTCGGAATCCGTGCCAAAACATCTCCCGGCTTCACTCGCTTGCCATCCTCCACATTCAAAAAGGCTCCCGCAGACATAAAGTAACGCGCCTCCATCCCGTTCGGCAGTTTCAAAACCTCTCCCTCCTCGTTCCGCAAAGTCACACGAGGCCGCATCTCAGAACCCTTCGACACATGCTTCCAGTCCAAAACAACACGATTCACCAATCCCGTCGTCTCGTCCGTCACCTTCTGCATCGAAACACCATCCTCCAACTCCACAAACGTCGCGATACCCTCCTGCTCACACACAATCGGAATACTATAAGGATCCCACTCCGCCAAACGCATGCCCTCCTTCACAGGCTTGTCAGAATCTACCAACAACCTTGCTCCGTACGGAACACGGTGAGAAGTACGCTTACGCCCTCGCTCGTCGTAAATCTCCAAGTCCAAGTTGCGACCCATCACCACAAGATGACCCTGCGAATCCTTAATCACATTCCTGTTCACCACACGCAACGTCCCGTTCACCCCCGCCTCAATCGCATTCTGTTCCGCTCCCCCGGTCGCGGCTCCCCCAATATGAAATGTCCGCATCGTCAATTGCGTACCAGGCTCCCCTATCGATTGTGCCGCTATCACACCCACAGCCTCACCCACACTCACAAGACTACCCCTTGCCATATCTCGACCGTAACAACGTGCACACACACCCCTGTCCTCATTACACGTCAACACAGAACGCACACTCACAGACTCACACTCCGCATCCTCTATCTTTTGAGCCATCGTCTCATCTATCAAGCTGTTCGCCGTACACAAAACCTCACCCGTACGCGCATCCTTCACATCCGATGCAAGACAACGACCCAAAACCTTCTCGCTTATAGACTCCACCTCATGTCCGCCCTCCACCACAGGACGAAGCGTAATCCCCTCAGACGCCCCACAATCCTCGCTCACCACCACACAGTCTTGGGCCACATCCACAAGACGACGCGTCAAATAACCCGAGTTCGCCGTCTTCAATGCCGTGTCCGCCAAGCCCTTACGCGCTCCGTGCGTCGAGTTAAAATACTCCGTCACAGAAAGACCTTCCTTAAAATTCGATATAATCGGAGTCTCAATAATCTCTCCAGACGGCTTCGCCATCAAACCACGCATACCCGCCAGTTGCTTCAGCTGTGCCTCAGAACTACGTGCTCCAGAATGGGCCATCATGTATACCGAGTTAAATCCACGCTCCCCAGAACGCAACATCGCGCGCATCATCGCTCCCGACACATTGTCCGTACACTCAGACCACGTCGCCACAACCTTATTGTGTCGCTCTATTTCCGTTATCAAGCCCTTCTGATACTGATCCTCAAGATGTCCCACCACTTCCCGTGCATCTCCCACCAACTGCCTCTTCTCTTCCGGGATAATCAAATCATCCTTGCCTATCGATATCCCCGCGCGACACGCCCAACGAAAACCTAAATCCATCAAACGATCACAAAATACCACCGTAAGCCGCTGCAAACAGTTCCGGTACACCGTGTCGATCAAATTCGTAATCTCCTTCTTCGTAAAGACCTTATTCATCAACTCAGGGTGCATACCATCCATCTGAGGCAACAACTCCATCAACTTCGCGCGACCCGCCGTCGTCACGATCCGCAACGGCTCTTCTCGCCAACTCGACCTTATCTGAACCGGCTCGTGCAAATGCACAACACCCTGATCCAACGCCATCGCCACCTCATCAAAACTCCCGTATGCCTTCAAACGACGCACCTCGTACTTACCCTTCTTCACATCAGCAAAAATCCTCTTCGCATCCTCAACTTCCACCACATCCAACGGATTCTTCTTGTCCACAACCACCACGCCACAACTCCCCAAAGCCGCCTCAAAAACCTCTCCATCCTCAAAATTAATCGTCTCCTCCACCTTGTCCGCTCGGAAAAGTGACAGATAGTATATACCCAAAACCATGTCCTGAGACGGCACAATAATCGGCTTACCATTCGCGGGAGAGAGAATATTGTTGGTCGACATCATCAAAACACGCGCCTCCAACTGTGCCTCAAGAGACAAAGGCACATGAACCGCCATCTGATCTCCATCAAAATCCGCATTAAAAGCCGCACACACCAACGGATGCATCTGTATCGCCTTGCCCTCTATCAATAAAGGCTCAAACGCCTGTATCCCCAAACGGTGAAGAGTCGGTGCTCGATTCAAAAGAACAGGATGCTCGTGAATCACCTCCTCCAAAATATCCCACACCTCCACACGCTCCTTTTCTATCATCCTCTTCGACGCCTTAATTGTCGGTGCCATACCATACAACTCAAGCCGTGCAAGGATAAAGGGACGGAAAAGCTCCAACGCCATCTTCTTGGGAAGTCCACATTGGTGCAACTTCAACGTCGGACCCACAACAATCACGGAACGACCAGAATAATCCACACGCTTCCCCAGCAAATTCTGACGGAACCGTCCCTGCTTGCCCTTCAACATATTCGACAAAGACTTCAAAGGACGACGATTCGCTCCCGTTATCGCACGACCCCGACGCCCATTGTCAAACAACGCGTCCACAGACTCCTGCAACATCCGCTTCTCGTTCCGTATAATAATTCCAGGGGCCTGCAACTCCATAAGACGACGCAATCGGTTGTTCCGATTAATCACACGACGATAAAAATCATTCAAATCCGATGTCGCAAAACGTCCCCCGTCAAGCGGAACCAATGGTCGCAAATCAGGCGGAATCACAGGCAATACATCCATCACAATCCATGACAACTCCGCACCAGACGCCTTGAAATTCTCCATCAACTTCAAACGCTTCACCAGCTTCTTACGCCGCATCTCAGACTGAACCTCCTGCAGCTCCATACGACCAAGCTCTATCTCCTCATCCAAATTCATATCCTTGAGAAGATACTTCACCGCCTCGCCCCCTATCATCGCCGTAAACGCATCATCGCCATAATCATCCTGAGCATCCATATACTCATTCTCCGTCAAAAGCTGATGCCTCTTCAAAGACGTACTGCCAGGCTCCACCACCACGTACTTCTCATAATACAACACATTCTCCACGTCCTTCAGAGACATGTTCACAAGCATGCTTATCCGACTCGGCAATGACTTCAAAAACCATACATGCGAAACAGGAGCCGCCAACTCTATATGACCCATACGCTCACGGCGGACCTTGCTCAAAGTCACCTCAACACCACACTTCTCGCAAATCACCCCACGGTGCTTCATACGCTTGTACTTCCCACACAAACACTCGTAGTCCTTGATCGGACCAAAAATTTGTGCACAGAACAAACCCTCACGCTCAGGCTTAAATGTTCGGTAGTTAATCGTCTCCGGCTTGCGTACCTCACCGTGCGACCACGCCCGAATCTGCTCAGGCGACGCCATCGATATCTTTATCGCATCAAAATCCTGATCCGTACGGCTAAAACCAAAAAAATCTTTCTGTACCAAACCACTCATACTTCAACTCTCCTATCATATCCTCCCATCCCTAAAACCCATCCCTTCCTCAAACCAACCCCTTCTTCAGCCCCACCCCCCTCAATCAAGACGGAGGCACCACAGCCAGTTTCTTCAGCTCCACATTCAGACCCAAAGAACGCAACTCCTTCACCAACACATTAAAGGACTCAGGAATCCCAGGATTGCAAGAAGTCTCTCCGCGAATCAAAGACTCGTACATGTTCGTACGTCCCGTCACATCATCCGATTTCACCGTCAATATCTCTTGGAGCGTATAAGCCGCACCATAACCCTCAAGAGCCCACACCTCCATCTCTCCAAAACGCTGTCCACCAAAGTGCGCCTTGCCCCCAAGAGGCTGCTGAGTCACAAGACTGTACGGACCTATCGAACGGGCATGAATCTTATCGTCAACCAAATGATTAAGACGCATCATATAAATCACACCCACCGTCACCCGGTTGTCAAAATACTCACCCGTACGACCGTCAATCAAACGCTCTTGACCGCTACGACTAAAACCAGCCTCCTCCAACAACTCATTAATACGTTCCTCAGGAACGCCGTCAAATACAGGTGAACTCAAAGGAACACCCTCGCGCAAGCCATCGCCTATCGACATCACACTCTCTTCCCCAAGTTCCTCAAAACTCTCCTTGCCAAAACGACGTGCATCCCCTCCATAAATCGACGACAAATAACCCCGCAACAAAACCCCATCGTCCTTGTGCAAAGAATCCACCATCTTCGCTATCTTCATGCCCATACCTTTCGCCGCCCATCCCAAGTGAGTCTCCAGAATCTGTCCTATGTTCATCCGACTCGGCACACCCAGCGGATTCAACACAATATCCACAGGATAGCCGTCTTCAAGAAAAGGCATGTCCTCTACCGGCATAATCGCAGAAACCACACCCTTGTTCCCGTGACGTCCCGCCATCTTGTCTCCAGGCTGCAACTTACGACGCATCGCCACAAAAACTTTCACCATCTTCATCACACCAGGAAGCAAATCCTCTCCACCCTGCAACTTCTCTACCTTGTTGTTAAAGTACGCACTCACCCGACCCTCTTCCTCTTCATACGCCCTGAAAAGCTTCTCTATACTCTCATTCACACCCTCTTCCACCACCACAAGCTCTTTCAAACGCGTAAAAGACATCTCCTCAATCATCCCGGAATCCAAGACTGTCCCCACCTTCAATCCATCCGACTCTTTCGCCAAGGTCGCTCCCAAGGCCTTCTTACTCAATCGCTCCTGCAAAGAACGACGCAAAATACCCAAACGAGAATCACGATCACGACCCAGTCGATTAATCTCTTCCTGCTCTATCACCAAAGAACGCTCGTCTTTGTCTATCCCGCGACGGTTAAAAATCCTCACGTCCACCACCGTACCCCTCTTGCCCGGAGACAACCTCAAAGACGAATCCTTCACCTCTGAAACCTTCTCCCCAAAAATCGCTCGCAAAAGCTTCTCCTCAGGAGTCATCGGAGATTCACTCTTCGGCGTCACCTTACCCACAAGAACATCTCCCGCTTCCACCTCCGCCCCTATGTATACCACGCCCGCCTCGTCCAAATTCGCCAGCGATTCACTCGACAAATTCGGAATCTCAGACGTAATCTGCTCCTCACCAAGTTTCGTGTCACGTGCCATCACCTCAAACTCTTCCACATGCACAGACGTGTATACATCATCAGACACCAAACGCTCAGAAACCAATATCGAATCCTCAAAATTATAACCATTCCAAGGCATAAACGCCACCACCACATTCTGACCCAACGCCAACTCTCCGTGCTGCGTAGACGGACCGTCCGCTATCACATCACCGCGCTCCAAACGATCCCCCACCTTCACCAAAGGCCGCTGGTGTATACAGGTGTTCTGATTCGACCTCACAAACTTCTTCAACGTGTAAATGTCTACACGACTCAGACTTTCATCGTCATCTTCGTCAGACTGCACCACGATACGGTTCGCATCCACCTGATCCACTATGCCACCACGTGATGCCACCATCACGGCTCGAGAATCTCTCGCAACCTTACCCTCCATACCCGTCCCCACAAGAGGTGCAGACGGACACAACAACGGCACCGCCTGACGCTGCATGTTCGAACCCATCAAGGCTCGGTTCGCATCATCATTTTCCAAAAACGGAATCAAGGACGCCGCCACAGACACCACCTGCTTTGGCGATACATCCACATAGTCAACCTCATCAGGACGACAACTTATCACATCTCCTCCCCTGCGACACAACACAGACTCATCCTGAATCCGATTCCCGGAATCCTTCGTCAATACCGCTTGGGCTATACGGTGATTCCCCTCTTCCATCGCACTCATGTACACCACCTCGTCCGTCAATACCCCGTCCTTCACACGACGATACGGCGTGGTAATAAATCCATAATTGTCGTCCTTCGCATAACATGCCAACGAGTTAATCAAACCAATGTTCGGACCTTCAGGCGTCTCCACAGGACAAATGCGACCATAGTGCGTAGGATGAACATCACGTACCTCAAAACCCGCACGCTCCCGCGTAAGACCCCCAGGACCAAAAGCCGAAAGACGACGCTTGTGCGTCACTTCCGCCAGAGGATTCGTCTGATCCATAAATTGAGACAGCTGAGAAGACGAGAAAAAATCTCGTATCACACTCGACACAGATTTCGTGTTGATCAAATCTACAGGCATCGCATCCGTACCCTCAATCGCAGACACACGCTCTCGCAAAGTACGCTCCATCCACACAAGACCCATCCGAAACTGATTCTCTACCAACTCTCCCACCGCACGCACACGACGGTTGCCCAAGTTGTCAATATCATCCACATCACCCCGACCGTCACGCAAATCCACAAGACGCTTCACAATCGCCAGAATATCTTCCTTACGCAACGTGCCAAACGTATCCGGAACATCCTCGTTCGAAACACCCAACTGCGCATTCATCTTCACACGACCCACCGCAGAAAGATCATAAGTCTCCGCATTAAAAAACATATTCCGATAGACAGTCTCCACAGATTCCGCAGTCGGCGGCTCGCCTGGGCGAAGAATACGGTGCACATCTATCAAAGCCGTTTCCCGATTGTAGTTCTTGTCCGCAAGCAATGTATTCAGAATATAAGGTCCCGCATGTACATTGTCTATGTCCAAAATCTCCAAAACATCAACATGACGTCCCTGCAAAATCTCCAGAAAATCACCATCCACCATCCCCCCCGCTTCCCCATAAACCAATCCCGTCTCTTCATCCACCATGTCGCACGCAAGGTACAAACCCGCCAACACATCTTCACCCACAAGAGCACGCTCAAACCCATCCTTCTCCAAAGAACGTGCTTGACCCGCAGACATCTCCTTGCCCGCCTCCAAAACCACATCCCCCGTACGCACATCCACAAGATCCACACTCATCCGCGTGCCACGCATCTTCTTCAAGTCTACCGGATAACTCCAGCCACCCTTCTCCCTCTTGTACACACGACGCTCGTAAAATATATCCAGAATCTCTTCCCGACTCATACCCTCCCTTTGATGAATCATCAAACTGCCAAAATTACCCACAGGCGAATCCGGAGACAACTGCTTCTGCAAACCCTCCATACGACCACTGTCAAGACACATCAATAAAGTCGTCACCGGCAACTTACGACGGCGATCCATCCTCACATACACCAAATCACGAACATCAAACTCAAAATCTACC
>CAKMZR010000044.1:0-5232 GCA_929200455.1 uncultured Alphaproteobacteria bacterium
ATTTTTCCCTTGATGAGCTCTTTCCAGAGACGGCCTTTAAGTCTTTGGGTGTGTTTAATTTGTTGATCAAAGCGTCCTGCTTGTTTGTAGTAGCCGTCTAGAGTGACCATTTGGGCTTTGGGAGCATGATTGCTTCCGCAAATTACGAAACTGCATCCGTGATCGGCAAGTTTTACGAGGAGGTTGTTGCTGTAGGTCGCCCCGTAGGCGTGAACAATCACGGCATCAAGAGCGTCAAGGGGGATGCTTTTTAATTTTTCTTTGTGGCGGGAGACGACAAGAAAGCCCCGTGAGGAGTGGAGATGAATATCATTTTGAGAAATATCGAGGATTCTCTGAGCGGTCATGAAGATTCTTCTGATGTTTTCTTTTTGTAGGGATAGGGACCGGGATCATACACACGACCCAGAATATCGACGCGAATTTTGCGTAGATTTTTGCGCTGCATTTGTTTTGCGGAAGCTTCCCACGTTTTTTCGTATCTTTTTTCTTCCCTAGCTACTTTATGGGGAATTAAGCGTACCTTTTCCCCTGAGTTTTCTTTCACTCTTGCGATGATGGTTTTTCCATCTTTTTCATAAGCGACCATATCATTTTTGTGAAGCCGCATAATTTTCTTTGCCATGGGAGCTTGTGAGATCCACTTTCGCGCTTCTTTTTCTTGGTGGGCTTCGTATTGTCGTACGGTTTCTGCGTACCATTGTCCTTTCTTGTAAAGGACCTTTCCTGTTTCGGGATCTTTGACATCTTTTTCTTCTGAGACAAAGATTTCGGTATAGGCGTTATTTCCTCCTTGGTAGTATTTGTAGGTTTTCCCTGACTTGTCTTTGATGGGTACGAGGGATTTCCCTTGTTCTTCTGTTTTTCCGATCATGCGGAGTCTATGGATGGGAGGAGCTTTTTCTCCTTTTTTTGTTTTTCGATTGCCTAGACATTCTCGAATGATTTCTTTGACTTCTTTTCCTTCGGCACCGTGCAAAGCGTACTGGAGCTCACTACGAATATTTTCATCTACGATTTTTTCGATATCTTTTTTTTCTAGGTCTTCGACAGCTTTCCGCACGACGTAGACTTTTTCGTTGGTATCTGGGCGGGTAATGAGTCCGTAGGCGGTTTCTTCGTGGAGTTGAGAGATAGTTGTTCCTTTTTGAGTGGCTTTTCGGGCACTTCCTATATCGGGTTTGTGAGAGATAATCATTTTTGAGAAGTGGTCTTTGACGTTTTGTAGGAAGCCGGGATAGGGATCGGGCATTTTGTCGACAAGTTTTTTTCGTTGTTCTCTTCGGGCGGGATTGTTTTCGATGTTGTTGGCTTCAGTGGCGACTTTTTGGAGGATGCTCCGTGTGGTACATCCGACAACGAATGCATCGAGAGCGTGGTGTCTGTGGTCGTCACGATTTTTGACAATTTCGGTTCCATCTTCTCTTTTTCCCCATATTCCCTCTCCTTCGAGTCCCCATTTTTGACGCATCATGGCGGTAAGTTGTCCTGGTATGGGAGTAATTTTGTCGGGGTCGCAGATGAACTGTAGGTATTCTTTTGCCATTCGTGAGAGGTAGCGTGTGTCATTGAGTTGTCGAGCGATGACATCGTCTTGATTTGCGAATCGTTCTCTTGCGTCTTCCATGAAGCGAGATTTTTTGAAGTTGCTTTTGAAGGCATCAACCCGGGCTAGGATTTCGTTCCATTTGTAGCCTGGGGGGCTATGAGAAAAAGCTTCATGAGGTGTTTTATTTCCTTTGAACTGGTTGGCTTGTTTGCAGGCTAAGACTTTATTGCCTTTGCCGTCATCGTAGCAGACGGAGTAAGGTACGAGATGTTCGATTTCGAAGGCTGGTGAGAGTATTTCGTGGAAGCCGATGGTTTTTCCTGAAAAGGGGCAGCAACGAGAGGAGGGTTCACTTGAAGTTTCTTCCCATAGTTTGAACCGCAAACGGTCGTCTCTTTTGGGCTGAGAGACTCCTAGTTTGCTGAGTTCTGAATCGATGCGTTCATTATCGCGTTTATTTTTTGCGTTGGTTTTGTTGAGTTCGCTTGGGTGTTCTTTGAGGTCGCGAGCGAGTTCGATACTGATGGCGTCTGGGTGTCCCCATTCATCGATGCATGCATTGACGAGTTTTCGGATTTGGTTGAGTACAATATGGACGGTAGGGTTATTGATTTTGCCATAGAATTTTTCTGGGAATTGTTCATTTTCTGATGTGGGTTTTCCTCCGATGACGCGATGGGGGAGGGCTTCGCCGTAGTAGGGAAGCTGTTCTTTGATTTCGCCTGTGCGGAAGTCGGAGTGGTGGTCGTACCCTGCGCGTTTGCATGCTTCGCTGTAGACGCATCCTTCTTTGAGGTGTGGGAGGATTTTTCGGATGGCTTTTTCTGAGAGGCGTCCGTATCCGTCTTTTAGAGAGAGGTTTGCGATGTGGCGTGCTTTTTCTTCCTCAAGAGCAAATTCGGCTTGAAATTCTGAGACGAGGATGTCTTCATTTTCTTCTTCTAGGATGCGGAGTACGATACGTTGTTGGTCTTCTCCTGAGAAATTGTACCATTCTTTCCCGAAAGCTTTTTCGTGTGCGAGGAGGACGTGGGTATGGTGTCCGTCGAGTTCTTTTCTGTTGTCACTTTCGAGATTGAAGGGGAGGTCGCCATCAATTTTGAGTACTTTACGCATGTTTTTGAAGGAGACTTTATTTTTTTTGAAGAGTTCTTGGGCGATGATATTTTTTTGTTCTTTTGTGAGGTGAAGTTCATCTTTTTTGTAGGTTCTGAAGTCGAGATTTGCGAGTTCTTGGTAGATTCTGAATTCCTGAACGACAGGGAGAGCCAAGGGTGCACGACGTTCTTTAGTTTCGTACTCGAAAGTACAAAATCCGACTTCGACGGGTCTCAAATTGCGTTGATGAAAAATGATGTCTTTTGCGTTCGCATAGGCGCGACTTTTGTCGTGAGAGGAAAAGCGTTCCTGACTTTTGAGAAGGGCATCGACTTCTCTTTCGTACATATCTCGACTGGTGAAGAAGGAATATTCTTCTTTGTTGTTCTTTTTTTGTTCGCTCTCTTGGCTTTGGGTATTTCTTGTTTTTCTGATGCGTTTTGGCTGTCCTTCTTTGAGGTTATGGAGGTATTGTCCGAGAGTGGAGGCGCCTTCTGCCATCATGTTTTTATCGAGTTTTGCGATGGCTTCTTTGAGGGGTGTGCTTTCGTTATCTTTGCTGTCTGTTTTTCGGTTGCTTTTGAAGCCTCGTCTCTGGGCGATGTGGAGAAGACCCCGTCCCATTTCGTGAGGGGAGACGGTTTCTTTTAAGGCGCGGTCTCTGATTTCGTAGGGGTTTTTGTTTTGGAGTTCTTTTTGTTCATCAGGGTTTGAGGGGAAGAGGTCTTGTTCGACGAGCGTATTCAGGAGTCGTGAGACTCTTTTCTTTTTGCGGTCACGATTCCGCCGTGCCCCTCGAGCCGTGCGTCTGGAGACGGCGAGAGGTTCTTTGGTTTTGGCATCGCGTCCGTCATCATAGATGCGAACGCCCAAAGCTTCTAGAGCGAGGACTTCGTGGTTTCCGCCTTTGTGTTGGCTGTTTGCTTCGTGCTCTTGTATTTTAAGAACGGCCCATCCTACGGAAGTTGAGCCAAGATCGAGGGATAATTTGTAGGGTCCTATATCTTTTTTCATGTGGTTCTCCTTTTCTGTTGTTGTTTTTCCCCGGAAGAGAGAAAAAACATCTTGACACATGTGCATAAAAGGGGGAGAATGTCAACGCATTTTAGAGAATTGTTGTCTTGTCACTAACAAGATGAAAGATTCACCAAATAAGGAGGCGCGCCACGGCGTGCCTCTTTTTTTTTGGTTTAGACTCTTGATTTTTCGAAAGCATTCCAAGCGACTTGGAAGTCGTCGAAGGAGAAGTTTTTCTTTTTTGTGGGTTCTAGGATGATTTTTTCTGAATCGATGAGTTTATGGATGGCGTCTTCTAGGGTGTTGAGGAGGTTTTGTGGTATGACGACGGCACCGTGCTTGTCGGCATGTATGAGGTCGTTTGGTTTGATTTTTAGACCCATGATGGAGACGGGAACGTTGATGTCGCGTACATGGACGAAGGCGTGGCTGGGTCCGATGGATCCGGCGAGGACTGGAAAGTCTTGAGGTATAGCGTCGAGGTCTCGCATGACTCCATTTGTGAGGGCTCCTTGGAATCCGAATGCGCGATGTACATTTGCGTTGATTTCGCCCCAATAGGCCCCGACGGCTTTATCGGTTCCGTCTTTGTCTTCGATGACGACGACGGAGGGGGGAGTATTTTCTGACATATAGCGGTAGTAAGCCATGCGTTTGGCTTTGATGAGTTGTGGAGGGTCTGAGGGGGCGTCTTTTCCGGCGATGATGGCGGTGCGCGCGAATCCGACGATGGGGGGAGCGGAAGGTGCGGATGAGAGGAGGGTTTTTTTGGTGAATTGGTTGAAGCCACGTTTTCCGATGGCGACTTCGATAGCGTTGCATACGGTGGGGGTATCGATTGATTTTAGGAGGTTATAAAGTTTGTGATCTAGGATGTTTGGAGCCATGATTGTAAGTGCCTATTGGTGAGGGATGGTTGTTCGAGAGTGGGGAGGTGTCCGGCTTTTTCGACGACGGCGAAGACGGATTGGGGGATGGTTTGGTTCATGAAGGTGTGTTGTTCAAGGGGACATAGGGTATCTTCTTTTCCGCATAGGATGAGGGTGGGTACGTGGATGGTGTGGAGTGTATTTTCTTGAGAGTTTCTATCGCGCAGGGCAATACTTTGGGAGATGAAGGCTTGGTTTCCGAGAGAGAGGGCCATATTCATGCAGGTATTGAGTATATATTTTTTTGAGTTTTTTGCGAGATATTTTGGTTTGAGATTTTCTTTCATAATATGTTTGAGATTTCCTTTTTGGACTTGTTTGATATGGAGGTTACGGATGTTTTGTGTGTTGGGAGTATCTGGGAAGGGGTTTGTGTCGAGAAGGGCTAGCCTTGAGACGCGATGAGCGGCGAGTCGCATAATTTCCATGGCGATGATTCCGCCCATAGAGAGTCCGAGTAGGGAGAAGGAAGGGGGGAGTTCTTTTAAGATTTTTTCTGCGATGAGGGTGACGGAACGATGGGTTCCGAAAGAGGGAGTTGAGATGAGGTGAGAGGATGAGAAGAGTGAGATTTGGGGAGCGAAGAGTCGTTCGTCGCACATCATTCCGGGAAGCAAGACGAGGTGAGGTTTCATGAGG
>CAKMZR010000044.1:5332-10710 GCA_929200455.1 uncultured Alphaproteobacteria bacterium
GCGGCTTCGCTCATGAGTCGTTCGACATTTCCGCCAGCGGCGGCTTTTGCGATGGCATCGGAGAGGATATTTCCGATTTCTGACCATTCACTGATTTGAGGCATGATGCCAGATTCTTTTAGGGAGTCCCAAGCGGCGTATTGAATATGGTTGTTGGCATTATTGATCTCTGGGTCTTTTAGGGAAGAGATGTGGGTGACGACGTTATTGACGATGGTTTTTCCTTCGACTTCTCGTTCGATGGCGTTCGCTTTTTCTATTTTGGGGTTGGAGAGCCATTTGAGGAATTCCCAAGCGGCTTCTTGATTTTCTGAGTATGAAGAGATGGCGAAGGGCATGGAGATGGCGTATGTTTTTGTGTTTCCTTGATAGGAAGGCATTGCGACGAATCCGACTTGGTCTTTTGTGAGGATGGAATTTTTGGGGTTATAGAATTCGGAGTAAGCCCACGACCAGAAGGGGATCATGGCGGATTTTCCTTGGGAGAAAGATTGTCGAGCATCGTGTTCGGCGAAAGCGAGGGAGTTTGGGTTTGTGATTTTGTGAGTGGTGTGTAAGGCGATGTAGTCTTCGGTAGCTTTGATGGCCTTGGCGGAAGTCCAAGCGGCGGTTCCGTTGTCGTTGAATATTTTTTCTCCTGCAGCCCATAGGAAGTTGAGCCATACGTTGAGATTTTGGAGGTTTCCGTTGTTGCCGTAGTAGAGGGCGAGGGGAGCGATTCCTGGATATTTTGTTTTGAGGGTTTTCCCGAGAGTGATAATGCCTTCCCAAGTTTTTGGAGGTTGAGGGATGAGGTCTTTTCTGTAGAAGAGGAGTTGAGCGTGTGCCCGAAGGGGGAAGCCGTATGTTTTCCCTTGGTATTGAGCCGCAAGAGCAAAAGCTTGAGGGTATCTTTCCATGGATATGTCATCGCGTGCGAGGAGGTCGTCGATGGGGCGTAGCCAATATGCTTGAGAGGGCCCCCAGCTGTCGAGGTAATTGACGACGTCGAAAGATCCGTCGGCGTTGATACCTTCTGAGGTGATTTTTTCTTTTAGGTTGACGAAGGGGACGAAAGTCCACTTGGTTTTGATTCCTGTGAGTTCTGTGAATTCTTTATCGCGGAGCATGAGTCCGTTGAATTGGGGGGAGAGGACGCTGAGGATATTGAGCGTTGTGCCGGCGAAGGGTTTGTATGGTTCTTGAGCGGTTCCGGCAAGGGGAGATACTCCCAAGGCGTAGAAGAAGAGGAGCAACAAGAGTCTGGAGACTTTGTCCATGATGCACTTCCCAATTTGTTCATGAAAATTTTGCATTTGCGTGTGTTCTGAGAGGATAACATTTTTTTGGCGAGAAGGTAAGGGTATTCTTGAAGGTGTGAAATTATCTTGACATTTTGAAGCGTGGAGGTTTAGGGTGTGGATTGGTTTCCTCTTGTGGGGGATTGAGAGGAGTCGGGGGAGTTTTTGAATGATTAATGAAAGGGAGCGATGAAGATGAAGAGTTTGATAGCGATGTTTGCTGTATTTGCAAGTTTTGTGAGTTTTGCGAGTGCGGCGGATGAGGTAACGGTTGCGTATTTTCTTCAGTGGCCAACACCGAATCAAGTGGCACAAATTGAAGAGACGTATGACAAAGAGATGGGGGTAAAGGTGAAGTGGGTAGCGTTTGACACGGGAGTCGCGATGTCAGCGGCGATGGCATCCGGAGATGTGGACATAGCGTATTCTCAGGGCGTGTCACCATTTGTGATAGCGGTATCGCAAGGTTTGCCGATAAAGACGGTGGGCGTTGCGGTGTCTTATGCGGACAACGATAATTGCGTGGTGCACCGAGATGCGGGCATTACGAAGGCGAACGCAAGTGCGTTGGAAGGCAAGAAGGTTGCGGTACCTTTTGGTACGGTTCCGTACTACAAGGTTCTGCGTCAATTTTCGCACTTGGGAGTGGATCACAATAAGGTTAATTTGATTGATCTTGCTCCTCCTGACGGAGCGGCGGCGTTGTCTCGTGGAGACGTAGCGATGGCCTGTGGTTGGGGCGGAGCCTTTGCGGAGATGAAGAAGTACGGCAAGGTACTTATGACTCCGGCTGAGCTTGCGGACATTGGCGTATTTGTGTTTGATGTGATCTCGGTGACGAATTCTTTTGCGAAGTCACATCCTGACTTGTTGGTGAAGTTTCTCAAAGTGACGGAAGATGCGAACAATGCTTATGCACGGAACCCGAAGAAGTATCTTCCGACGATAGCGAAAGCGGCTGAAATGGATGAAGCGGCGACCTTGGACAACTTGAACAAGTTTGAGTTTCCGACGAAGAAGGAGCAGCTTGAGAAGTGGATGAACGGGAGTGTCTCGGAGTTTTACTCTGCGGTTGCGGATGTGCTTAAAGGTTCTGGAGATATTCCGAAGACTTTGAAAGACTACAGCGTGACGGTAGACTCATCTTACCTGAAAAAGGTTCGTTGAGGCTCTTGGAAATTGGCGAATGAGTGGGGGATGTATCTTGAGAGGTATATCTGGGGTGGGCATCGCATTTGGGGTTAGGTTATTGAGGGGGAAGAAGGGGTTTGGTGGGAGTGTAGGAGTTGTCTGTGCAAGGACTTAATATTAGTGGCGTATCCATGGTTTATGAGTTGCCCAATGGGGTGAAGGTGGAGGCTCTTAGTGATGTAAATTTCTCTTTAGAGCCAGGTGCGGTTTTGAGTGTATTGGGTCCGTCCGGGTGTGGTAAGACGACGTTATTGAACATATTGGCTGGATTTTTGGCACCGACGCAGGGAGAAGTGATCTTGAACGGTCACCCGATAGAGGGTCCGGATGCGGAGCGCGGTATGGTTTTTCAGCAGGGCGCGCTTTTTGAGTGGTTGACGGTATCTGAGAATGTAGGATTTGGTCCTGCGATGAAGGGTATGAGCAAGAAGGAGGTGAAGGAGAAGGTGGAGAGTTGGCTTGTGACGGTGGGCCTTCAAGATTTTGGGGATAAGGCGGTGTATGAGTTGTCTGGTGGTATGCAGCAGAGGGTGGCGTTGGCGCGTTGTTTGGCGAATGATCCTGATTTGATATTGATGGATGAGCCGTTGGGAGCGTTGGATGCGTTGACTCGGGAGAAGATGCAGAGTCTTATATTGAAGCTTTGGAAGGAGACGGGAAAGACGATTATCGTGATTACGCATTCTGTGGAGGAGGCGTTATTTTTGGGACAGAAACTGTTTGTGATGGCGCCTCGTCCCGGTCGGATAGAGAAGCGATATAATCTTCCTTTTGCGGAGCGTGGATTGGTAGAGGATCCACGAAGTATTAAGACGGAGCCCGAGTTTATAGAGGTTCGCGAGGAGGTATTGTCGATGATATGGGGTATGGAAGAGCAGATTATGGGACAATTATAAGGGAGAGACAGATGGAAGAAGGAAGGGCTGGAGATAAGGGGGATGGATTGCTGAAGAGATTGTTTGGTATGGGTTCGTGGGGAGAGAACAGCCGCAAGACGGTGACGTTTGGAGATGCGGGAGCGGTGACTGGGGGTCGTGTCTACAGTGTGTTTGCGGTATTATTTTTGTTTGTTCTGTGGTTTGTTTCGAGTGCGTACCAGTGGGTGAATCCTATATTTTGGCCTAGTCCTTTGGCGGTGTGGGAGCAGTTTGTAGACATATTGTTTACGGGTTATCGTCGTTTTACGCTTTGGGAGCATATAGGTTGGAGTCTTTATAGGATTCTTCTTGGTTTTGGATTTGGTTGTTTGGTGGGTATTCCGCTTGGATTTGCGATGGGTTTATCGAATGTGGTGCGAGGGATATGTGATCCGGTAGTTGAGTTTTTCCGTCCTATTCCGCCACTGGCATTTATCCCGTTGGTGATTATATGGTCGGGAATAGGCGAGCGTTCTAAGATACTTTTGCTGTTTTTGGCGGCGTTATGGATTATGGCGATAGCGGCACGTTCTGGTGTTTCGAGTGTGAGGCTATCGAAGATTCACGCGGCTTATTCGCTTGGTGCGAGCAAGTTTCAGGTTTTGCGTTATGTGATACTTCCGAATGCACTTCCTGAGATTTTCATAGGTATGAGGGTAGCGATGGGCGTGTGTTGGGGAACGGTTGTGGCTGCAGAGCTTGTGGCGGCGGAGTCTGGAGTTGGGTTTATGATTATGGCGGCGAGTCGTTTTATGACGACGGATGTTGTGGTATTGGGTATTGTAATTATAGGATTGATAGGATATGGAATAGACATCCTGATGAGGATTCTTGAGAACTATCTTGTTCCTTGGAAGGGTAAGGGATAGGGTGATGGGAGTGGGAAAAGAGGAAAGAAGTAAAGGAAAGAGGTAAAGAATGGCACAGTTGAGTCGGTTATTGGGCAAGGTTTGGGTGAGATTTTTGTTTTTTGCGGGATTATTTTTTCTGTTTATTCCGTCTGCGTATGCGGGTTGCGGAATAGGATCGGGAGAAGTGAAGGTATTATCGAATGATTTTCCTGCGGTGCGAGCTGTGGCGGAAGAGGCGGGCAAGTGTGCTTCTTCTGACGTAAGATTTGAGTTGAATGCGACGAAGGATCACAAGGATTTGACGGTGGCGGCCCTTACGCCGGATCCGGCGAAGTATTCGGTTGTGATATTGTCGAATGCGACGCTTACGCCTCTTTTGAACAAGGGTCTTGTGCGTCCTTTGGATGATTATTTGTCTCTTGTGGGTTCGAAGGTATTGAATACGCAGAAGGTTGTGGTGGACGGTAAGGTTGTTGCGATTGCGTTTATGGCGAATGCACAGCATTTTTTCTATCGTCTTGATTTGTTGGAGCAAGCGGGAGTGCAGAAGGTTCCGACGAGTTACGAGGAGGTATTGTCTGCAGCAGAGGCGTTGAAGTCGAAGGGGGTTTTGGACTATCCTTTGGCGGGTACGTACAAGGCGGGTTGGAATTTGGCGGAAGAGTTTGTGAACATGTACATGGGTTTTGGTGGAGAATTGTTTGCGAGGGGAAGTGCGGAAGCGTCTGTGAACAATGAGAAGGGTGCACGGGCTCTTGAGATGATGAAGTCACTGAGTCGTTATATGAATCCTGATTACTTGACGCATGATTCGAATGCGGTTCAGGCGGAATGGAAGGCTGGTCGTGTGGCGATGACGAATCTCTGGGGCAGTCGTGCGAAGGCTTTATTGGACAGTGAAGGTTCTACGGAGGGTGTTGCGGAGAACACGTATCTTTCGTCGGCACCGACGGTGGGAGGGGGTTCGATCCCTGCGACGACGCTTTGGTGGGATGGATTTTCGATAGCGAGTCATATTTCTGAAGAGGATGCGAAGGCGTCCTTTGATGCGATGATTTATGGAGCGTCGGACAAGATGGCGAATGCGAATTCGAGTCTTGCGGTGTGGTTGATACCGGGACATATGTCGAGGGAGCGTT
>CAKMZR010000045.1 GCA_929200455.1 uncultured Alphaproteobacteria bacterium
ACAAAAAAGTTCGTGTACAAGGGCTCTTGGAGACCCCACACCGCAGAAACCACCATCAGCAACATACCCAAAACCAAAAATCGAGAAATCCCTATTCTCTCTATAATCAAACCCGACACCAAAGAGGGCAAAAACATCGCCACCACATGCCACTGTATCGCCCAACTGATGTGATGAAAATGCATCCCAAGACCGGACATCTCCAGCGAAGACGCCGCCATAATTCCCGACATCACACCGTAACCCCCTCCTCCGCACAAAGCCGCAAACCACAAAAGAGGCTGATGCAATATCTTACCCACAGAAACCCCCACCCCAACCTTTTTCGGCTTAGGAAAACGGACGCCCACTATCAATGACGCCACAAGCAAACTCAATACCCCCATCGCAATATAACCTCCCACATAGATACTGTCTGCATACCAACCCGTATTCCTCGCTATCGTAGGACCGACCACCGCCGCTATCACCCCTCCCAGCATCACCAAGCTTATCGCACGGGCCTGCAGCTTCTTCGGAGTCACATCAAGAATCGCAAAACGGTACAAATGTGTCCCCGACAAAAATACCCCCAAAAACATATGAGCCATAATCAATAACCATAAAGATTTATACTCAAGTGCCCACAAGGCTAATGGCGTCGTCAGGAGTCCCAAAAGAGCCACCCCCACCAATACGCGACGACGTCCCCACACTTCCATCAAACGAGACACTCCATAAATGGACAACAAAGTCGCCAAAAATTGTGCTCCATGCGGAACCGTCGCCAAATCCAAAGAACCCGTCACAAAATGACCCGCCAGCGGTGCCACCGTCACAGAAAGAACACTGCACGTCACACCCAACCCTTGAGCCAACACCATCAAATATCCTTGACGCGGAAACCTTTCCCTCTCTTCCGAAGAAACAACCGATGACACCTCTACAAAACCTCCCCATACTCATCACTGTCAACCTTACAGGCGATCAGAGAAAACTCAGAAAGACTCATCGCCCGCTCCACAGCTTTCCTCAAACCCGCACGATCGCTCACAGAAAATCCATGACCTCTAAAAGACTCCGCCAACTTCACATAATCATATCCTCCACCCAACTTGACCCCATAACCCGCAAGCTGCATACGCTTTTGCTTCACCTCTATAAGAGCAAGCGAATCATCCACAAACACCACAATAATCACCTTCAATCCCCTATCCTTCAAAGTCCCAAGTTCCCCCACACACATCAACAAGCCCGCATCTCCCGTCATCACCAACGACACCCGATCCTTCTCAGAAAGTGCCACCCCTATACCCAAAGGCAGACCACACGCCATCGAACCTAACCCCTGCGACTGCAACACTGTTTGTGGCTCATACGTCTCCCATACCTGATCCGCCACTATCCGATGGGCTCCCGTGTCAATCGACAACACCGTATCTCGCGGGACAAGTCCTCTCAACTCGTCTATCACCGCTCCCGCTCCCCACGAAGACTCACGACCAAACTCTTTTCGCAAACCCTCCCTCGTCAATGAAACCTCACCCCCGGACCACGTCCCCCGACCACATCCCTCACAACCACGCGACAAAACCTTCAAGCCAGAACCTATGTCACAGACAAAACTCCTGCTCTCAAAATGATTATAGTGAAAATTCGGAGAACGCGACAAACCTATCACCTTTTGCCTCAAAGGACTCCAAGCATCCTGCCAGCTAAGCCTTACCTCTATCGGATCAAAACCCAAAAGCAATACCACATCCGCTCCCGATACAAACGGCGTCAGCCATGTATCCGCACTTGGCGATAAGGCAAAACTTCCCACCATCATCTCATAATCATCACTCACCACACCCTTTGCTTGATAACTCGTAAGCACAGGAATCTCCAAACTTTCCACAACCTCTCGAACCTCACGCGACGACCCTTCCACCACCACATCATTCCCTATCACCACAAGCGGATTCTTCGCTTCCCTCAACCAATTTCGCGCTTCCTCCAAAGCCTCACCCTCCTCAGGAACCACACGACCCTCAACACCCCCTCCCCAACCACGACACCGCAAAAACTCACTCGCACCCACCTCCTTTGCCGCCAAACTCACAGGAATATCCATATGCACAGGACCCCGCCTCCCATCCAAGGCTATGTGCATAAGTCTGTCCACCTGCATCGCTATATCACTCTCCGTCTCCCCCTCCTCCAAAGTCACACTCGCCTTGCACAAATCCCTAAGCACCGAACCATGATCCAAAACTTGATGCTGGTGAGAAACCCTCTCCAGAGGATCCAAACAACCCGTCAATACCACAAGCGGAATCCTATCCTGTGACGCACTCGCGACCACATTCACCGCATTCGTCACCCCAGGACCCAGTGTCGAGAGCAATACAGACGGACGCCTCGTCCTTTGATACACCGCTTGTGCCATGTATCCTCCGGAATTCTCATGCTTCACCAAAAGAAAATCTATCCCATGCTCTCGAAAACCATCAAGTACACTCAAAACTTCTCCACCAGGCATACCAAAAGCCCTCTCCACTCCAAACGTCTTCAGCGTCCTTGCTATCACACTTGATACACGCATCTCTCTTCCTCAAACCAACGAAGCCAATGCCTCTCGGGCATCCACATACAAAAATCCATGAGCTTGTGCGACCGCCTCATAACACACCTCCCCCGCACACACGTTCAATCCACTCATCATATGGACATCTCCTTCCAGAGCATCCTTCAAACCCTTATCCGCAAGCTTCAATACATAGGGAAGAGTCGCATTGTTCAAAGCTTCCGACGACGTCCTCGGATAAGCTCCAGGCATGTTCGCAACACAATAATGTACCACCCCATCCACCTCATACACAGGATCATGGTGCGTCGTCGCTCGAGTCGTCTCAAAACAACCTCCCTGATCCACCGCTACGTCCACAACTACACTCCCCTTCTCCATAGAACCTATCATCTCCCTCGTCACAAGCTTCGGTGCCGTCTCCCCCGGAATCAATACCGTCCCTATCACCAGAGACGAAGCCAACACATTCTCCTCTATCGACTGCATCGTCGAAAACTCCGTCTTCACACGACCCTTATAGTGTGCATCAAAATCACGCAACCTGCTCATGTTCCGATCAATAACCGTCACGTCCGCTCCCATCCCCACAAGCATAGCCACCGCATTCGTACCAGACATACCTCCCCCTATCACCGTCACCTTCGCAGGACGAACCCCCGCAACGCCTCCCAACAAAATACCCTTCCCTCCATGCACCTTCGCCAAATACTGCGAACCCACGTACGCCGCCATACGACCCGCAACTTCAGACATCGGGGCCAATAACGGCAATCCTCCTCCTTGACCCGTTATTGTCTCGTACGCCACTGCAGAACAACCCGAATTCATAAGACCCCGCGTCTGATCACAGTCCGGGGCCAAGTGCAAATACGTAAACAATACCTGACCCTTACGCAACATCTCCCATTCCCGCCTCTGAGGTTCCTTCACCTTCACCACCATGTCGCTGCATCCAAAAATTTCTGCCGCACTCGGAACTATCTTAGCCCCACTTTGAATGTATACATCATCCATCATGCCCACACCCAATCCCGCTCCACTCTCCACAAAAACCTCATGCCCCCGACCCACAAGCTCCTTCACCGATGACGGCAACAACGAAATCCTATTCTCATCCTCTTTAATCTCTTTTGGAACGCCTACTTTCATCTCAAATCCTCTCCTTCACCTTTAACTCAAACTTTCTCAAACAACCCTGCTTCTTTGTAAACCTTTTTTCACAATCATCAACCAAAAATAAACTTAAAGCTTACCCGCTCGGAAACGTAAAAACCGCTCCCTTGGTTATGCCGTCAGACCATCTCGAAGTCGTCGTCTTGAGACGCGTGTAAAAATGAACCGCTTCCGGACCATATATACCATGCGAACCAAACAGAGAACGCTTCCAACCCCCAAAAGAATGAAACGCCACAGGGACAGGAATCGGAACATTAATGCCTACCATACCCACCTCTATACTACGCGAAAACTCCCGTGCCGCATTTCCGTCTCGCGTGAATATCGATGTCCCATTCCCATACTCATGAGCATTGATCAAATCCATCGCACTCTCGAATGTCTGCGGTGTCATCACCGAAAGTACAGGACCAAATATCTCTTGGGTGTAAATCTCCATCTCAGGCGTCACCCCATCAAAAAGACTGCCACCCAAAAAATAACCATCCTCGTAACCCTGAAGACGAAAATCACGTCCGTCCACAACCAAATTCGCTCCCTGTGACACCCCCCTCTCTATCAATCCACAAATACGTGACTTCGACTCCTTCGTAATCACAGGACCCATCTCAGCCTTATCATCCGTAGAAGGACCTATACGAAGTGACGACACCCGTGGACTCAGTTTCTCTACCAAACGTTTCGACGTCTCTTCACCCACAGGAACCACCACAGAAATCGCCATACAACGCTCTCCTGCAGAACCAAACCCAGAACCCATAAGAGCATCTGCCGCTTGATCCATATCCGCATCCGGCATCACCACCATGTGATTCTTCGCTCCTCCCAAGGCCTGAACACGCTTGCCAGAATCCGTTCCCCTCTTGTATACATACTCCGCTATAGGCGTCGAACCCACAAAACTTACCGCACGAATGTCAGGATGATCCAAAATCGCATCCACAACCGCCTTATCTCCATGAACCACACTCAAAACACCCTCAGGAAGACCTGCCTCGTACAACAACTCACACGCCAAATTCGCAGAAGACGGAACACGCTCAGAAGGCTTCAAAATAAAACAATTCCCACACCCTATCGCCATCGGAAACATCCACATCGGTACCATCGCCGGAAAATTAAATGGCGTAATACCCGCAACAACGCCCAACGGTTGACGCTCAGAATGTGTGTCTATCTTCGGACCCACCTCACGGCTAAACTCTCCCTTCAAAAAATGTGAAATACCACTTGCAAACTCCACAATCTCAAGACCTCGAGACACCTCGCCTCGTGCGTCCGCATGAGTCTTGCCATGCTCTCTGCTGATCTCTCGTGCCAAGTCTTCACGACGTCCATTCGCAAGCCGCAAATACTCCGCCATTACACGACCTCGCTTCAAAGGTGGCGTCCGAGACCACGCAGAATACGCTCCCAAAGCCTTCTTCACCGCTTCGTCCAATTCCATCGGCGAAGACAGACCAACCTCACCCACCTTCGCTCCCGTCGCAGGATTAAAAATATCTCCCGTGCGACCAGATGCCGATTTACAAGAAATACCCCCTATCAAATTATCAACCTCGTACATCCTTCTTCCTTCCTCAATCTCAAACAAACCCACATCACAAATCTATACACCCTTCCTCCAAACAAAGCCATAAATTCCCTCCCCCCTCCCTCATTCCTCTTGCTCTTTTGCCTGATCTCAATTACCTTCTACCATCACAAATGCTCTGTTCCTTTGCCTACACAAAGCGTGTATACTCAGCGAAACATCTCAAGAAAGACACATCCATGATCACCTCTCGTCGCGAAGTTCTGATCCTCCTTTCAACTTTCGCGCTTCCTTCCATTCCCCTCTCTTCATCCGCTCTGGAAAAACGTAAACTCGTCATGCCCCACGAAGCAAGCCCCCACGAACAGAGCTTCATGACACTCAGCAACGCTCCCTTCCTCTACGGGAAATCTTGGAATCACGACATCCAAAAAGAACAAGCTCTCATCGCAAATACCCTCGTAGACTTCGAACCCGTCACCGTCATTATCGACCGCAAACAAGAAAAAATCGCCCGAGAAATCTTTCGACCAGAAATCAATTTCATGTTCCTCCCGCATTTCGACATTTGGGCTCGGGACACACTGCCCATTTTCGTTCTCGAAAATAAAAATATACTCCAAGCCGTCGTCGGAAACTTCAATGTGTGGGGAAACAAATTTACTGGCTACAAAGAATACGATCTCGACAAAAAACTCGCACCGCTTGTCGCTGACACTCTCAACATCCCCACCATTTTTGCTCCTTTTGTTTTTGAAGGCGGGGCCATCGACGTCGACGGAGACGGTTCCCTCCTCACCACAAGAAGTTGTCTCCTCAATCCAAATCGAAACCCCGACATGTCAGAAAAAGAGGTTTCTCAACACCTCTCCTCCATCACAGGAGCAGAAAAAATTATATGGCTCCACGGTTCTCAAAGCGACAAAATTACAGATGGCCATATCGACGGAATCGCTCGCTTCATAGAACCGGGACTCGTCGTCGCAGAGTATACAGAAAACAAATCAGACCTCGAATACAGCGACCTCAAAAAAAATATCAAACAACTCGAAAAAGCACGTGACGCAAAAGGACGACTCCTCGAAGTCATCACACTTGCTCGTCCCGACCCCCTAAAAACACGAACCTCAAGTGCCGACTTCTCCGCAAGTTACATCAACAATTACGTCGCAAATGGCGTGCTGCTCCTTCCCGAATTCGGTGACGACAAACACGACCAAGATGCTTACGACCTCTTTTCTCGATTCCATCCCTCGCGAAAAACCATTTCCCTCAATGTCGACAACATATGCAAAGGCGGCGGCGGTATTCACTGCACCCTCCAGACACTGCCAAAAGCCTTATAATCTAGACCTCACCTTAGTCCACTTCGGAGAAACAGAACTCTTTTCAAGTTCATCTTCCACACCAAGAACACACGCAAAAAGGGCCATGCGGACAGGGACTCCAGCATCGCTTTGCCTGAAAATCGCTATACGATCATCATCGTCCATATCGTCTGACAGATCATGGGCACCCGCAGAACTGTCTCGCGGGAGAGGATGCATAATCACACAGTCCTTCTTCATAACCTTATCCGCCAACTTCCGATCAAGAACAAAAGACTCACATTCGTGATCCGCTCTTTCCGCAAGGGGAATCCTTTCCTTCTGAACCCGCGTCATGTACACAAGATCAGACGACAGCAATCCCTCCTCCAAAGAAGAAAAAATAGAAACCTTATGGCCCGAATCCCTAAGCTTCTCCTCAATAACCTCAGGAAGACGCAAGCCTCGAGGCGAAACAAGCCTTATCTCTGCTGCTCCATACAATGAAAGAAGCTTCGCCAAAGAGTGTACTGTTCGACCATAACGAAGATCGCCCGCAAGCACGATGCAACTCCCCTCAATCCGCTTCTTACGCTTACCAAACTCTTTGTGGATCGTGTATATATCAAGCAAAGCTTGCGTCGGGTGCTCTCCCGCTCCATTTCCCGCATTAATCACAGGAACCTCACTCGCATTCGCAAATTCTTCAAGGGCCGCTTCATGCGCGTGGCGAAACACACAAATATCAAAATATCCCCCCACAACCCTCCCCGTATCCTTAATAGACTCCCCCTTAACAATCGAAGAAAACGTCACGCCAGTCGTTGCAGAAACACTCCCTCCAAGACGCATAAATGCCGCATCAAAACTCAACCTCGTACGGGTACTCGCTTCAAAAAATAGACTCCCAAGCACAGCTCCAGAAAGAACATCCGTTTTCAAACTCCCGTTCGCAATAGGGACACACCTGTCCACTACCGAAAATATCTCGTCCAGAGCAGAAAGATCAAACTGTTCACTCGAAAGAATATCTTGACCTCGAAATCTACTGACCATAACAAACCTTCCTATACCCTAAACCTACCAAGACCATAAACACCCCAATCATCCCTCTCTCCATTGCCCACCACCATATCATACACCATCGACGCCGTCTTCGGGGCCATCGTCAATCCCAAATGACCATGACCAAACGCATATATCACTTCCTCTCCGCTTCCAGAGTACCCTATCACAGGAACCGAGTCCGGAAAAGATGGACGGTAACCCAACCACTCACGACTTACCTCAGGCAAAGACCCAAGCCAATCCCTCGCACCCAACTCCAAATTCCTTAAACGACTTTCACTCATCTTGGAATCCAATTTTCCAAGTTCCACCGTTCCCGCCACACGAAGACGACCACTCATCGGAATCATATAAAAACCACGAGAAACAGGACACACAGGACGCGACAGCAACGCATCTTCCATATCAAACTCTACATGATAACCACGCTCCACCCCCAACGGAATGTCGTCTCCCAATCCTCTCGCAAACAGTCCAGAATACGCTCCCATCGACAAAACCACACGACCAAACCTATAATCACCTCCTGATGTCAATACCCTCACACGGCCCGATCCCCTCTCTATACCCATAACCTTCTCCCTCAATATCCGAACACCTTCCCTCTCGCAACCGCGTGCCAGACTCCTCATCAACGCTCCCGGATCACGAAAACTTATCGCCTCAGGATAATACATACCCCCCAACGCGACCCTACCCAAATTCGGCTCCAAATCCCGAACCCCGTCCGCTCCCAATCGCTCCTCCCTTATCCCCTTCTCCCTCCTCATCGCACTATCTCCAAAAACATCCCTCCTCCCAGTCTCATCGTCAAATATATACAAAAATCCATCCCCGTTCACCAATTCCTCACAACCCAACTCAACCACCAACTCCTTCCAGTCATCCACACTCCCCCGAACCATACCCTCTATCGCAGACACATTCCTCTCAAACCTCGTACGAAAAGTCTCTCGCAAAAACCTTCCATACCAACCACGCATGCCCCACGCATCCCCCCACCTCACACGCAACGGACTCCGACGCGAAAATAACAACCTCGGAATCTTCCTCCACAATGACGGCGTCGCCACCGGAAATATACCATAGCTCGCCACAGTACCCGCATTCCCATACGACGTACCTTGTCCAGGCTCTCCCTCATCCAATAAAACAACCTCTCGACCCCCTTTCGCCAAACGATACGCTATCGTCAAACCCACAACTCCCCCTCCCAATACCCCTATCTCTCCTTCTCGATCCATAAAAACTCTCCTCCTCGCAAAAATATAACACATAAATTATACAAAAATATGACATAATCTCCCCATGAATATCCAAGACTCAAAATCTACACCCCTGCCACCCTTCAATCTCGAAGTCTTCCTTGCAGAATGGGAATTCAAATCTCCCTTCCACATGGCCGCCTCCGATATCGAAACCCTACCCCTAAATCAACTCCTCGAAAAAGCATCACCTCAAGAACAAAAACTTTGGCAATCACTCCAACTCGGATACACAGAAACTTGGGGAATGCCAAAACTCAGAGAAACCATCGCCCAAACCTATAAAAATATCTCCCTCAACAATATCCTCTGCTTCTCAGGTGCAGAAGAAGGACTCTTCGCCCTCTTCCACGTCCTCCTCTCCCCTCATGACCACGTCATCGTCCCCACTCCCAATTATCAAAGCTCAGAAACTATACCCCTCTCCATTTGTCAGTGCTCCGGGATACCCATGGAATACTCCCCCTCCTCAGGATGGTCTCTCAATACACAACACATCATCGACGCCATCAAACCCAACACAAAACTTATCGCCCTCAACTCACCCCACAATCCTACAGGATTCATCATTCCGGAAAATCAACTCCTCGATATTATCTCCGTTGCAAGAAAACACAACATCTCCATCCTCTCAGACGAAGTCTATAGAGGCGTCGAACAAAATCCATCCCATACCACAACACAAATCGCCGACCTCTACGAACAAGGATTCTCCCTCAACGTCATGTCAAAAGCTTACGGACTGCCAGGACTAAGAATCGGGTGGATCGCATCGCAAAATACAAAAATCCTACAAAAACTCGAACAATTCAAACACTACCTCTCCATCTGTAACTCCGCTCCCTCAGAAATTCTCGCCCTCATCGCACTCAATAATCGCCACTCCATCATCAAAGACAACCAAAAACTCATCAAAGATAACCTCTCCCTACTCAAAACATTACTCGCAGAATTTCCCGAACTCATCCAATGGCACACACCCTTGGGAGGATGCATCGCCTTCCCTCTCTATAACGGCCCTGACACCACCGAGGAATTCTGTCAAAAACTAAGAGAACATAGCGGAATCTTACTCCTGCCACCCTCCGTCTACCAATCACAACTCAATACCCTACAACCCCAACACTTCCGTATCGGCTTCGGAAGAGGAGCATCCTTCAAAGAAGGAATCAAAGCCATGCACAAACACTTCAACGCCTTCTATCCAGAATTCAAAGCGTAATCATGTCCCTCGAAATTTTAGAAGCTCAAATTGAATCTTTTTTGAAATCACCCGACTCTGAAGCATTGGCTATTCGTGGAGCATGGGGCTCTGGAAAAACTTACGCTTGGAATCGCTGTCTAAAAGAAGCAAAGAGCAAGAGTAACGGCATCGCTCTTAAAAAATACGCTTATGTCTCCCTTTTTGGTGTCGAATCATTAGAACAACTGAAGCTTTCCCTCTTCCAAAAAACCATCGATAAAGACTTGATTGGAACATCACCAAGTCTCGCGACATTCAAAACAAATATAATGTCTTCGGCTAAAACCCTTGGAAAAAAGTCCATTCCATTTATTTCTAAGCTTATTTCACCTATTACTAGGATTATTTCGCCTACTCACCACCTATCGATTGATCAAAAAACAAGTCACATGATCGCACTAAGCGTTTCTCAATTTTTCGTAAAAGAGGCAATTATTTGTCTTGATGATTTGGAGCGTACGCACCTTGATGCCCAAGATCTCATGG
>CAKMZR010000046.1 GCA_929200455.1 uncultured Alphaproteobacteria bacterium
TGTGAGATAAGTTTTTGGGGATAGATTCTTTTTTGAGGATGTGGAGTGCGAGGAGGGCGTAGAGATTTTGGATTTGCCTTGGATTTTCCGGTTGGAGCAGGAAGAGTCGTTCTGCCATACGGACGCGGGTGACGAGGGGGAGGTTATTGATGCTTGTGAGGCTTTTGAGTATGAGGGGTTGGATGAAGGCACCGTCGTCGTTGAATACGGCGGGTTGGGGGGTAAGAGCGATGAGAGAAGCGTGTAGGGGTGTAAAGAGGGCGGGTTCGATATTCCACTGATTGAGGGGAGGTTCTACGGAGAAGAGCAGGAAGTTGATAAGTTGGGAGAAGAGGGTATCGTTTTGGTTGGGGTTGGGATTGTCTTGGTAGAGTGCGAAAGAGATTTCTGCACCTGTGGTATCATTTTTTCTGAGGGCGCAGAATATGGAGAGTTTTTGTAATTTTGGTGATGAGAAATTTTCGGAGTTTTGGGAGACTTTACATGCATCGAGGTCATTATTGAGGGCGAGATGGATATTGATGAGGGTATCCGCGAACCAAGAGATCTGGAGTTTTTGGGGAAGGAATCCGATGAGTCGTAGGGCTTCGTGTGGGTATCCGTGTTGTACGAGCCAAAGGATTCGCTCTTGAGCGTAGGGCATATAGTTTTCGAGACTGTCTGATGAAGTTTCGGGGGGGTATGCTTCAGCGGTGAAGAGTTTGTGAGAGAGGTTGAGGAGGGAGGGGAGTAGGAAGGTGGGTGGAGAGTTCTGCATGAGTTGGATGACGTCATGTTGAGAAGTGTCCTGCCATAGGATCGGGGGCAGGGCGTGGTGTTTATAGCCGGGCAGACCGTAAGCGACGGGGTTGATGGGGGGCGTTGAGGGGTTGGATATGGAGCTTTCTTGAGAGATAGCACTCAAGGGAAGGAGTAGGAGTAAGCCGAAAACGAGGAGATGTATAATTTTCTGAGCTGATTTAGCGAAGCATGGGAGCATGGTTTACAATTTTGACAACGGATCGTGTGGTTATGATCTCTGGGCTTGAGAGGGAGAAGAGGATTCCCGTGGATAGAGCGAGGATGGAGAGAATGATGAATAGTCGAATGAAAGAACGAAGGCGCATGAGAGTAGAGTGGAGTGGAGTTACAAAAGGGGTTATGGTAGGATTGCCTAGCATATCAAGTGTTGGTAAGGATCATCAAGTTTTTTGCGAAGAGGAGCAGGAAAGGAGTGGAGAGATGAAGGAATTGTTTGGAGATAAGAATATAGTTTTTGTGGGTATGATGGGGAGTGGTAAGAGTACGCTTGGTCGTTTGGTAGCGAAGAGACTGGAGTTAAAGTTTGTGGATTCTGATCGTGAGATAGAGAAGGCGTCGGGTTATGGAGTGGGAGAGTTGATAGAGAATTATGGTATAGAATTTTTTCGTGATCGTGAGAGCAAGGTGATAGGGCGTTTATTGTCTTCTGGGGGCGGCAAGGTTTTGGCACTTGGGGGAGGCAGTATGACGACATCTGAGGTTCGAACTGCGGTGAAGGATATGGGACTATCTGTGTGGCTGAGAGTGGATGAGGAGGTGCTTTGTCATCGTTTGGAGAAATCGCCTAAGAGGCGTCCGTTATTGGAGAGTGAGGGAGAGAGTTTGCGTGAGATTGTGTCTCGTCTTTTGGAGGAGAGGGCGTCGTACTATGGTTGTGCGGACATGGAATTTTTTATGGGGGAAAAGGACGATCTTGAGGCGTGTACGGAGAAACTGGTGACGATGCTACGCACTCATATGGAGGGCGGAGAGGGAGAGAAGGTACTGGGAGAGTTCCCTGATTAGGGATGGGTGGGGGGTGGAGGACTTACCCTGTAATTTCAGTGGAAGCGAAGAAGAAAGAGATTTCGCGATTGGCATTTTCTGTGGAGTCGGATCCATGGACGGCATTATTTTCGATTGAGGATCCGAATTTTTGTCGAATGGTATTGAGTTCTGCTTTTGCGGGGTCAGTAGCGCCCATAATATCTCTGTAATTTCCGACGGCATTTTCTCCTTCGAGGACTTGAACGACGACGGGTCCTGAAGACATGTAGTTGACGAGGCTTTGGAAGAAGGGTTTATCGCTGTGGACGCCGTAGAATCGTTCTGCTTGATTTTTGGCGAGTATGATTCGTTTTTGGGCGATAATTCTCAAGCCGTGAGCTTCGATATCGGCGTTGATGGCGCCAGTAATATTTTTGGCGGTTGCGTCAGGTTTGATGATGGAGAGGGTACGTTGGATATCCATGAGTATTTTTCCTTTTGTTTCTAGGGATTTATGAGGAGGGATTATTTGTCTTCTTTGTTGTGCAACTTGGAGACGATGACGCCCGGTCTTAGGAGTCCCATAGACTGTAAGAGGGAGTATGAAGCGATGACTTTATCGGCATCTGCGGAGATGGATTGGATTCTGGCAGCGTATAGATTGGTTTCGCCGCTGAGGACTTCGAGTAGGGAGCGTCGATTGAGTTCACGTTCTCTACGAGCGAGGTGTAGGAATTCTTCTGCGATGAGGGCGCGATGAGTTTCGATTTCTGCGACTTCCTGAGAAGTTTGGAAGTCTGCCCAAGCTTGTCTTACGGAGAGTACGACATCCCGTTTTGATGAAGCTTCGAGTTTTCTGGCGGCTTCGAGTTGCAAAGCGGCGGCTTGTGATGCGTGTCCCCCGAAGGATGGAACTTTTGTGGAGAGGTTGTATTCGATTTTGGCGGAGTAGTCGAAGATGGAAGATTCGGAGCCTTCGATATTTTCGCGTGTGCGTACGCTGAGCACGGCATCAAGAGCGCCTAGCCGTTGTCCCCGAGCGATGGAGATTTGGTGTTCTGCGATGGAGACGTTGAGTCGAGCATTTTTGATGAGTAGGGAGTTAGCGAGAGCGCGCGAGACGGCGGTATCGAGGTTGTCTGGAATGGCAGTTTTGGAGACGATGATGGAGGAAGCGTTTGTCATTTTTGGAATTTCTTGGAAGAGGTTCCTGTAGACATTGACGGATTGCGTGAGTCCTTTTTGGGCTCTGACCATACGAGCCCGTGCTTCTGCGAGTTGAGATTTTGCTTGTAGGAGGTCTGTGTTGTACCCGCGGCCTCTTTCGATTCTTGTATTTTCGAGTTCTGTTTGGCGTTGAATATTTTCGATGGAGAGTCTTGCGAGAGCGAGGAGTTGGTCGAAGCGTTGGACATTGACGTAAGCGGAGAGCATTTGTAGGAGTATGCTCTGTCTTAGGGTTTCGAGCGAGGCCTGTGAGCTTTTTAGGTTTTCTGAGCTAAGCGCGAAGCTTCCTTTATCGGCACCGCCTTTGAAGAGGTTTTGTCTGAGGCTAAGCTTGAGGTCTTGAGGAGAGAGTTCTGAGGTATTGGCTTCGGTTTGATTTTTATTTTTTCGTTCGAGGTGTTCGAATCCGTAAGAGCCATTGAGAGCGAGGGAGGGGTAGAAAGCGTCGTCTGCAATTTTTAGGTTTTGTTGTGCGGCTTCGACATCTTTGATGGCGGCTTGAATTCTGGGATGTTGGTCAAGTTTTTCGACAAAGAGTAGGGCGAGTGATTCTGTTTGAGCGGATGCATATTGAGGTATGAGGGTGGCGGCAAGGATAGCGACGAGGGAAGAATAATTTCGTACACGACGGAGGGCACGGACGAGCAAGCACGTAGTTAAAGGAGCTTGAAAAATCATGGTCGGAAGTCCTTAGGTTAAGAAGTCAAAGTCATGTGCCATTTTAATTCTGACAAGAGAGTTTGAGTAATTTTTTGGTTAAGAACAGGCGTTGAAAATTTTTTCTTGCGGATCATGATTGGGCGGCTGTGATGATTTTAGAGTTAGGGTAAAGAGTCGGTCTTTTGTGAAAGGGGTCTCTACTGTGGTTGATTTTTTTTCACTGTCCCCCCCACGGAGAGGAAGGTAGCACAATTTTCTGTGGAGTGTCAATGAAAAGCGGGAGGCAAGAATTATGAAATTTGTGTTTGTGAGGATGGTGTTAGGGGTTGCCTTTTTGGGTTGTTGGGATGTTTTGTAAAAGATTTTTTATGGTTTAATTTGTGTCAGTGTGCTTGTTTTTTGAGGATAGACATGACGGAGGGTTCCTGAGGTTCTTTTTTTGTTGGGATTTGGGTTTGGGTGTGGGTTGTGAGTGAGGGATTGCTGAGGAAGTGTTGATTTTGCGGGGGGAGTTGAGTTGTTTGTGGATCGGTGGGGGTATGTTGTTGTTCTTGATTTTCCTCTGCTCCGAGGAAGACATCTTTGGCTATTCTTAGGCTTCGTTGGACCAAGTTTGGTCTATGGGCCTGTCCGTGGAGGTCGTGGTTTTCTTGCATGGTATGAGGGCGGTCACTTAGGAAGAGGGGTATATCTTCGTTGGAGTGAGATTCGCTCTTGGATTGATTTTCGAGTGTTTGCTCTTGATGAGTGTAGTCTTTGATGTCGTGATGGTGGGATATTTTTTTCTGGAGGGCTTCACGATCTTTATTGATGTCTTGAATTTTTTGCTCGACTATTGTGGAAGGATTGGGCACGGAAGCACTGGTGCTGTTGCTTTCTAGGAAGTTGGTTGCGGTTTTTTGTGTTTCTGGTGGTGTGGGTGTGTATGTACTGGCGGAGTGGTTTTCTTTTTCTGGTGGTGTGGGTGTGAAGGTATTTGGGTTAAGTTGTTGAGTTGGTTGTGTAATTGTTTCTTTTTTTATGGGTTTGTGGAGAGGTTTTTCTTCTGTAGCTTTGTTGAAGAGGTCTTTTGTAGATTTTTTATTTTCTGGTATGGGGATGTCGAAATTTTTCAGTTTTGAGACGAGTTCGCAAGAGGCTTCGTGATCTTCGAAGCTAGGGAATTCTATTCCTGAGGCGATGAAAGCGACACGAATTTTGTCCCCGAAGTCGTTACGGATACTGAGTCCGTGGATGCAATCGACCTGAGGGCTGAGGCTTAGGGTATCTCTTATTCCTTTGATGATATCTTGGGAAGCGCCCATGGAGACGTTGGGTCCGGCGGTGATGTGTACGAGGATGGAGGAGGTATGAGAGAGGGAGATACTTTCGTCCATGAGGGGGTGTGCGGTGATATCGCTGATGATGTGTGAAATTTTCTGTTCGCCTTCAGCTTCACCGACGGTGATGGCGGAGCAGCCTCTATTGCTGAGAGCGGTTCTGATGTCGTTATAGTCGAGATTGACGAGTCCTGACGAGGAGAATATTTCTTGGATACTTGAGATGGCGGAGATGGCGACGTGGTCGCAGCGTTTGAACATTTCGACGATGGGGGTATCGCCGTTATTGTCGAGTTTGCTGAGGTTTTCATTTTTGAGGATGATGAGAGCGTTTGTGTACCGAGAGAGGGCGTCGATACCTTCTTGGGCTCTATCGAGCGTATGTTTTCCATTTGGGAAGGGTCTTGTGACGATGGAGACGGAGGGTATTTTGAGTTCGTGAGCGATTTTTGCGATGAGTCCTGCTCCGCCTGTTCCGGTACCTTTTCCCATTCCGGCGAGAATGAAGACGATATCGGCTTGACTTATGGGGTCAATAATTTCCTGTATAGTATTTGCGGTGGCGTCGAAACCGATTCTGGGGTCGCACCCGGCACCGATTCCGCCATTGCCTTTTGGGTCGAGGGGGATAGTATTTTTTGTTTGAGATTTTTGCAGGGTATCGCCATCTGTATTGAGAGCGTAGCAATTTTCTTTTGGAATTCCCTCATTGATGAGGTTATTGATGGCGTTGCATCCGGCTCCGCCTATGCCGAAGACGGCGATTTTGGGACGTTTTGGTTGAGGTTGTGATATGGTGAGATTGCTGAGGTTATCTTGTTCTTGTTCCATGGTGGGTTCTCCGTGAGGTTTTGGTGAGGCGTGAAGCGGCGACAATCTCGATGCTACGCGTGTTCGCAAGAGTTCGCAATATTTAATTTGCTATTGTTTAAGAATCGGGAGGAGCACGAAAACGTTGGAAGTCGGGGTTTTTGTTTAGACGTGGATAATTTTTTTGATGAGTTGTGCGAGTTTTTTTTGTGGATTGAGGATGTTATTTGAGAGTTGTGATGCTGGGTGGTGGTGTCCGAGTAGGAGGAGTCCGGCGGCGACATGATTTTCAGGATTTAGGAGTTGGTATTCTGATGCATTTGGGCAAATGTCGAGTAGGTTATGATTTTGGGAGAGGGGACGTTCTAGGGAGTGTAGAGGGTAAGCGATATCGACTCGAATATTGGGATGATTTCGGAGTTGTTGTTGAGCGGTACTGTCTGAGGATGCGTTAGGGATTTGGAGTTGGTAGTATTCTTGTTTTAGTTTTGAGAATTGGATTTCTGCGCGAGCGGCAAGGCCTGGCAAGAGGGTAATTTTTCCTGTGAGGATGAAGTAGTGAGCGAGTTCGACGAGATTGTATTGTTCGAGTTGTTCGAAGATGCTGGAGAAGATGTCATCGAGTTTTGCACTGATGATGTCGATGAGTCGTCCTTTTGAGATGTCGTGGTATTCGTTGAGGAGGTTGCAAGAAGAGATGGACGTGGTGTCGTGTTCGGCGGTGGAAGAAGCGTGTCCGTGAGAGATTTTGAGTCGTTCTGCTTCTTGTAGGGAGAGTGTGAAGTACTGGGATATATCTTTTGAGATGTCGTCATTACCGATGTGTAGAGATCCTGTGTGAAGGAATTTGCCTTCATGGAGTAGCCAGTAGGAGGAGCATTGAGCACCGATATCGATGAGCACGCATCCATGTTGTTTTACGGAAGGAGGGATACAAAAGAGCGAGGCGGCGTAGGGAGCGGGGATGGTGGTGATGGGGATATGTCGTGGCAGGCATGAGACGATATTGTTGTAGCTATGCAGGCTTATGGTGATAATTTTTGTGGAGAAGGAGAGGGCTCCTGCGGCAAGATCGATGGGAGGGCTGAAGAGGGGTACGGATGTATTGTCGGTGTAGTAGGAGTGGGGGAACTGAGCAGCGACTTGTAGATTTTGGGTATTGGGGTCATTTTTGAAGGACTCGTATGCTTTTTGTTCGACTTGTTGGATATTGTCTTGAGAGATTTTCCCGCTTGGTATGGAGATGGAAGATTGGATTTCGTGGGTGGAGAGTTCGCTATTGACGCTGACCCAGAGTCTATCGATGGAGAGGTTGTTGCACTGTTGTTCTGCACGTGAGAAGGCGTTGTTTATGGAGAGTTTGGCTTTTTGGATGTCGACGATGATGCCACGAGAGATTCCTTGAGCGGGTTCGAAGGCGTGTCCGAGAATGGAGAGGGTATTGTTGGTGTGTTGAGATGAAGCGATGAAGCATCTGATGTAAGAGGAGCCGATATCGATTGTGGCGAAAGTTGTCATGGTATTATTCTGCGAGGGAGAAGAGGGTTTGCGGGCTTGTATTTGAGAGATTTTTTCTGACGATGATGAGGGGAGGGAAGCGTAGGTCTAGAGAGTATAGATTTCGCGAGAAGAGGTGATGTTTTTTTTGTATATTTTTGAGTTTTTGCAGGGCGAGTTGTAATTTTTTTTCTGGTAATTTTATGATGAGTCCTGAATTGAGTATGAGGTTCCAGCGTCGCCCTTTGAGTCTGTGGGCTTTGACGAGTTTTTGGGAGAGAGAGGGGAATTGGGAGAGTAGGGATGAGAGTTGAGCCCATTTTTGGGGGATTGAGGGATTATTTCCGGAGAGTGTGGGAAGGTTTTCGAGGTATTTTCGTGTGTTGGGAGAGAAGGTATCGAGAGGGGAGAGGGGGATGGTATGTCCGAGATTGGAGACGAAGGTTCCGTGCTTGGAGGCGGGGTATTGCCAGAAGGCGGATGGAGTGTGTTCTTTGATTTGTATGGCGAGGGTATCGGGAAAGGTTCGAGAGACGGAGACGGAGCGGAACCATCCGTTATAGAGTGAGAGTTGGGAAGCGATGTCGTGAGGATTTGCGAGGAGGGAGGGTTGATTTTTTTGGATTTTTGCGATTTGGAGTATGCGTGATGCCGAGAGGAATTTGTGTCCTGAGATGTGTATATTTTTGAGGGAGAGTCCTGTACGGACAGAGATGAGGATGAGTCCTTGAGAGATTCGCGAGGATACGGTTTCAGGGTGAGGTATGGGGGTGTAGCGAATGAGGAGGATGAAAGCGACACCGATGGAGATGAAGAGAGCGAGAGCGGCAAGGGCGTATCGGTATTGGAAGAAGGGGGAAAGCGGTGTGAGATGTATCATGATATGATGCGGGTGATGAGAGAGGGGAAGTCGATTCCGATGGTTTGGGCTTGTTCTGGAGCAAGGGAAAGAGGGGTGAGTCCGGGTTGGGTATTGATTTCGAGGATGAAGATTCCCTTTGTATCAAGGAGAGGATTGAAGCGGAAGTCTACGCGTGCGAGTCCTTGGCATTTGAGGAGAGCGAAGGTCTTTTCTGCGTATTTGAGGATGAGTTCTGAGATGTGTTGGGGGAGTTTTGCGGGGCAGGTATGGATAGAGTCTCTGCTGTATTTTTCTTCGTAGGAGTAGAGTTCTGAAGCGTGTGCTATTTCTGTGATGGCAAGTGCTTTTCCGTTGAGTACGGCAACGGTAAGTTCTTTTCCGGGAATAAAGTTTTCGATCATCCAGACGGGGTAAGAGTGGAGGAGTTTGGGAGGGGAGAAGGAGGTGATATGTTGGGGCGTTGTGAGGATGTGGACATCAAGACTTGATCCTTCGGTGGAAGGTTTGATAACGAGAGGGGGGGTGAGGGTGTTGAGGGTTGAGATGAGTTGGTGAGGGGGTACGGCGTGATGATGGGGGCATGGGAGGTCGTGGTGCTGCATGAGAGCGGAAGCGAGATGTTTATGGAAGGCGATGTGGGAGGGAGAGGGAGGGGAGTGCGTATAGGGGATATGGAGGGAATCGAGGAGGGTTTGTAGGGAACCGTCTTCGCCGAAGAGTCCATGGGTGGCATTGAAGACGATGTCAGGTTTTGCACGCGTGAGTTGAGAGATGAAGGCGGGGAGGTCGGGAGTGAGATCGATAGATTCCACGTGGTATCCGAGGGAGGTGAGGGTTTGAGCAACGAGTTGACCGCTTTGTATGCTGATGTGCCGTTCGCGAGACCACCCTCCCATGACGACGGAGACTCTGGTTTTCATTGAGAGGTTTCCTCTTGAGAGAGACCCCATCGTATGACTTCCCACTCGAGAGCGATTCCGGAGGTATTGAGGACATCTTTTTGGACGGAAAGGGCGAGATGTTCGAGTTCATGAGCGGAAGCGTTTCCGTTATTGATGAGGAAGTTGCAGTGCAAGTGAGAGAATTGGGCATTGCCGTAAGATCGTTCTCTTCCGCCGACGCCCTCAATGAGTTGCCAAGCACGAAGGTGGGATGAGGTCGGGTTTTTGAAAGTGGAACCACTGGTTTTGACGGCTTGGGGTTGATTTTTTTGCCGTTCTTTTGAGATGACTTTCATGCGTTCTTGGATGAGTTCGGGATCGTCGTGTTGTAGAGAGAAGCGTGCTTTGAGGATGATGTGGTCATGAGGAATTTGGGATTGTCTGTAGGCGAATTGGAGTTGGTCTGGGTAGAGGGTGTGGAAGGTTCCGTCACGAGAGAGGGTTGAGACGTCAAGGAGGCATTGGGATGTTTCGCCTTTGAAGCATCCTGCATTCATACGGATAGCCCCTCCGATGGTTCCTGGGATTCCGATCATGAATTCGAGTCCGGAAAGTCCGGCATTTCGTGCGGCACGCGCTGTATTCATGTCGGTTGTGGCAGCCCCGACTTCAAGGATGTGGGGGTTGAGGGGGTCGATACGGGTGTAGTTCCAGCTGCCTTTGAGGGAGAGCACGACTCCTTTTACGTCGCCATCGCGCACGAGGAGGTTGGAACCTGCACCGATGATGTGGAGAGGAGTGGAGGGTTCAAGGGCGTTGAGTAGGGAGAGGAGTTGTTCTTGATTTTGGGGTTGAGCGAGGAAGTCTGCGGGTCCCCCGACGCCGAGCCAAGTATGTTCACGGAGAGGAGCACGTGGGATGAGGGGGCATGAGGTTTGATGGAGTAGGTTTTGTGTCATGATGATGAGGATAGGAAGGGAGCGATATTTTGCGGCATAGAGTGAGCCCATGAGGAAACGGAGCCTGCACCGAGGAAGACGATAATATCATTTTTGGAGGTATATTCTGCGAGGAGTGGGGGGAGTTCTTGAGGGTTATTGAAGGGAATGGCTTGTATTCCTTGTGTCTTCATGTCGTCTGAGATGGACTGAGG